>JABDLQ010000454.1 GCA_013002925.1 Gammaproteobacteria bacterium
CCATTCGTTGACGTGCTGAAGCCCTGGGCGCCCAGACCGCCATCGATGTATGACTCAACCTGGCCGGCCTTGATCGTAAATTCTTCGTCGCGATATTCCGCACCGAACGCCAGACTCACGTCTTCGCGCAGCTTGTAGTAGAAATCCGCGTTGAAGTTCAAATCCGTCTGCTCATAATCACCGGGATTAAAATTACGCGGCGTATTCGGACCGAGGCTTGCATTTACCGTGTTGTTGATAAAAAAGTCGGCAACGCTGTGACCATAATAGACTGAAAAATCCCAGCCCAGACCGTTGTTTGCTTCACCACGAACACCAGCGTGCAATGTGGCATCCGTCACGTCACCACCGAAACTCGGCGTAAAGCCACCGGTAATTGTCTCCTGGAACGAAAAGCAATTGGGATCCGCAACGGCAGCCGCGATCGCTGCGGGGCTAAGAGCAGCACTGACTGGCGCACAGGCAATGCCATCGCCAGGCATCAGCAGAGGAAACGCCGCGTTGGTCTGGCCAACGGGTCCAGGCGTTAAATCACCAATCAACAGGTTGGTGCCATCACCGTAAACACCCGCACGATTGGTCGGATTACGATAGTAAAACCCACCGGTCACCGTCTTGGTATTGTAATTACCGTAACCGTACAGTTCGGTTCCACCTGTCAGATCGTAACCGAAGTTCGCCCATAGCTTGATGTTGTCTTCAATTTCCGGTGTACCCCAGACCTGTGCCGGATTGGCCACGTTTTGATAACCAGCTGCAATCAATGCCGCAGCATCACCCCGCTGAATCGAACGATCCGTCGGATCCTGCTGGCTGAACTCAGCGGTCAGATTGATAAAGCCATTACCGCCCAGTGAAAAACCCTTGTTTGCGCCGATGGCAATCTGGTCACCATCACCTTCAGTGTACTGACCGTAGCTGGCCACAACGGAACCCTCGGAATCAGAATCCTTCAGGTTGAAGTTCACCACTCCAGCGATCGCATCGGAACCGTATTGTGCAGCAGCACCGTCACGAAGCACTTCAACGCTTTTGAGCGCGATCGCCGGGATCGCGGCAATGTCCGGCCCCTGCGAGCCATCCGAAATACCGTTACCAAGCCAGGTTATCACTGCGGCCCGGTGGCGGCGTGCGCCATTGACAAGCACCAGCGTGTGATCCGGTGCCAGACCACGCAGGTTGGCAGGACGTACCAGCGTGGCGGCATCACTGATAGGCTGATCACTAACGTTATAAGACGGGACTACATTTCTGAGCAGGTTGCTCGAATCGATGCCACCCTGATTTTGAAACTCATCAGCCGGTATAACATCGATCGGTGCGGTAGATTCGGTCGCTGAACGGGCCTGCGAACGGGTACCGATAGTGATCACTTCCTCCAGGTCCTTGTCCTGTGCAAAGCTCGGAACAGTGATACTGAACACGGCTGCCAGCATGGCTGTCCACACCGGCAGTATTCGATTAAAAGCTAAAGATTTCATACAAATATTTCCCCCATCAAAGTAAAACGATCATAAATTCTGGCGAGCCGCGCCTACGACCTCGGTGTTGTTTGATAACAACATGTGGCTTCAAACCACGCAGTCTGGCTTGCTAACCCATGTTATATACTATTTCGATATAATTTAGAAGCACTTATGTAATATTCCCGATTCATACCAGCTATTATCTGTGGTTAATTTACAACAGATCGGCCTGAGATACAGTCTGGGCTCGCCAGACTATGTTTTTCCGGGTCTGTGTACACCCGGACGAGTCGGGTCATCGCAAGAAGCAACGCACTAGTTTGTGTCCGGACTTCAATCATCAATACCGCCGCCACCTCTGGACTCAGTCCTTTGGCATTTCCGAAAGCAGCGCCTCCGCGTCTTTTTCAAACAGTTCCTGGAGCTGTAACCGGGAATGCCGGCCGCTGCTGATAATTTTTTCCGGATCCTTGTAAATGCGATGCTGGTGCCTCAACAACTCACGGTCATAGGATTTAAACCGCGCCACCGTTTCGCTGGCAACCGAAATTGATACCCCCAGTGCGCGTAACACATCTTCCCCCATATCAACGCTCGATAAAAAGGATTCGCGAATAATGTGTTTTACATCGAGATCCATTAACTCAAAAACATGAGTGCGATTGTGGGCGCGCGCAAATATTTTTAGATGCGGGAAGTGCTTTTTCACTTGTTGGATAACACGATTGGTCGCCTGCATATCATCAAGAGCAACCACGATAATTTTTGCATCAGCTGCGCCGGCAGCCCGCAGCAGCTCCATTCTCTGGGCATCGCCATAGTAAATTTTATTACCAAAATTGCGCACGAAGTCAACGTGGCTGGGACTGACATCGAGTGCCGTGAAAGGAATCTTACGGACGGACAGCAAACGCCCGATAATCTGCCCGAATCGACCAAAACCGGCAATGATGACCTGGTTCTCCTCATTCTCCATTGCGTCGAAATCCGGTTTTTTCTCGATAGCACGCGTAAACACAAACCGATCCAGTAGCGACACGATGATCGGCGTCAGCGTCATTGAAATTGTCACCACGACAATTAACAGATCCGTCAACTCTTTGGTGATCAGGGCGCTGGTTTGTGCCAGGCCAAATAATACAAAGGCAAATTCGCCACCCTGGAACACAGTGACTCCGAGGCGCACCGCCTGACCACCGTCCAGCCCGTACCAGCGACCCAGCCCGTACAACACGGCGAATTTCACCGTCATGAACAACACGGTCAGGCCAATCACCATCGCTGTAGCCGACACGATTAACGCAAGATTTACGGACATACCGACTGCGATAAAAAACAGTCCCAGCAGCAGACCCTTGAACGGTTCAATGTTGGCTTCCAGCTCATGCCGGTACTCGGAGTCCGCCAGCAATACACCCGCGACGAACGCACCCATTGCCATCGAGAAACCGACGGACTGCATCAACAATCCTGTGCCAACCACCAGCAACAAAGCCGCAGCGGTAAAAACCTCGGGTACCTGCGTGTAGGCGATCACCCGAAATACAGGGCGCAGCAGATATCTTCCACCAACGATGACAAGGGCCAGAGCCGCTATCGCCTCTGCCGCTGCCAGTGCCATACTGCCGTCTCCACTGCCGCCTCCTGCCAGCAGCGGCACCAGCGCCATTAACGGCACGATCGCAAGATCCTGAAACAGCAGCACACCAAATGCGGCCCGCCCATGCACATTTGTCAGCTGCTTTTTCTCAGCCAGCAGTTGCAACGCAACAGCGGTGGATGACAGTGACAGGCTCAGGCCTATGATCAGGGCGGTCTGCCACGACTGGCCAAACCACAGCGCCAAACCAGACAGTACGAGGCTGGTGATAAACAGTTGCAAAGCTCCCAAACCGAACACCGGCTTACGCATCGCCCACAGGCGCGCCGGTTTGAGTTCCAAACCAATCACGAACAGCAACAACACCACGCCAAGCTCGGCAAAATGCAGCACATCGTCAACGGCACTGATAAAACCAAACACTGCAGGTCCAATGACAATGCCCGCAATCAAATAGCCTAACAATGCCCCCAGGCCCAGCCGCTTTGAGATCGGTACGGCGACCACCGCAGCGCCCAGAAATATCGCTGCCTGACCAAGAATTTCCATCTCTCACTCCCCAGTGATTGCCACAACGCCATTTGCTTCAGTTTGGAGCCGGCATTGCTCTGTTCAGGCGTCACAATATCAGGCCGTGCAAGGCAAGTCCCTAACAATGAACCGGGTGCGCCACGTAGCCTGCCCGTGGTGCCCGGTAAGTCTTGCAACGAGCCGCGCCAATTATGTTACCCCGACAGTGCGTGACAGGTATTCCTGCCCGGGTTCAGGTCCGGTTCAGCGTGCCCGGTGTTTACTGGTACCAGGACATTCGAGGAGAGTCACTATGACGCGGGAAACACAGCATGCTCATTTACGGTTTGTACGAGACGTTGTTGCAATTGGCCTCAGCTTCGTGCTGATTGCGATTACAGTCAATGCTGAACCCAACACCAATACGGACCTCAATGCGTCAGCAGCAGTTTCAGAACCCGAACAGAAGCTGTCATTCAGCATCGGCGCTGGCAAGGACCCGCAAAGTAGCATAGCAAAACGCCCCTACTTTGATGACCCCGTACAAAAGCGGGCGCGCTCAGAGCCTCAGCAAGCGCAGAATTCTGACTTCGAAATCTTTGATGCCATTGCAGCGCTTTATTATGACGACGATGGCGATGGCCATTATTACGGCCTTGAAGTCAGCTTCGACGCCGACACGTACTACGCGGTTGCTAATGTTTTTGCACGGCTTTATCTGAGCTTCGAAGGGGGTCCGTGGGAGCATTACTACACCACCGATGTCTTTGCCATCTTCAGCGACAGCTCCGACGATATATATTCTGTCGACACCGAGTTTTTTGTGGGCTACCCCACAGGTTACTACGATGTACTGATTGAACTGTATGACGCTGATTATGGCGACTATCTGGCCGAACTTGGCCCCGCAAACGCTCCGGACCTGCGTGACCTGCCATTGGAAGACCAGCAAAAAGACAGCCTGTTTCCAGAGCCGCTGGCGCTGAGTGTGTCCCACGGCGGCGGCGGTGCGGCCTCACTTGTTACTCTCGTCATGCTGGGCCTGGCCGGTCTTTGCCGGCAGCGCTTCGTACCCATCAGACTCGTGCGGAACGTCGGCTAAAGATACGGCGACAGCAGCGCAAACGCTGAATCCCGCAAGCGCACAGGAATCGAACGTTCGGCCAGCTCCTTCGCGGTAAGCTCGCGACTGACGGATACTGCGGCATCGATATGTGCCCGCATTTTTGCATTCAACTCGCCGGAAAACACTTCGATACCCAATTCGAAATTGAGTCGCAGACTACGCGGGTCCAGGTTTGCAGAACCGATCAGCGTGTAGTCATTATCTATGCATAATAGCTTGGTGTGACAAAACGGAGCAGGTTGATAAAAAACTTCGATGTTCCAGTGCAACAGATCCGCCAGCATGTTGCGGTTGGCCCAGTGTACAAAAAACAAATTGTTTTTTTGTGGCAGCACCACACGCACACGTACACCCCGTAACGCTGCTGACTGCAGTGCGGCGATTAATTCGCGCATCGGTAAAAAGTACGGCGTCATAATATCAATGCTTTCACGCGCTGCACTGATGACACCGGCAATCGTCAACACCAAGGCATCCAGTTCTTCACCGGGGCTGTCCGGGACCAGTCGGCATAACATATCTTGCTCAGGTGATTGTTCGTCAACCGTGTTAGCCGCCGGCTTTTCAGGAAGCCTGGTTTCAGCGGTAGTAAACTGCCAGTCATGGTAAAACATCTGCGCCAGCTCACCCGTCACCGGACCATGCAACGCAAAATGAACATCTGTCACTCGTAGCGGCCGATCACTGGAACCTGTGTGATCGCTACTGATATTCATGCCACCCGCATAGGCTATGCGACCGTCAACCACCAGCAATTTGCGATGATTGCGCAGATTGAAATAGATGCTCGGCGGCAGCAATCGTGGTGGCAGGAAACGGGCAACTTTGATGCCAAGCTTGCGTAACACTCTGGACATCGGGGGCCAGGAATAATTTTCACCAAAGCCGTCAACCAGCACCTTGACGTCGACCCCGCGCTGTTGCGCCTGCTGCAAGGCATCCGCAAATTGCATCCCGGCACTGTCTGATTTGAGAATATAGGTCGCCAGCAGTATGCGCTCACGTGCCTGCGCAATGGACGCCAGCATGTGAGGATATGCAACGTCACCGTTGATCAGCGGTTCGACCCGATTGCCAGTCGTGACAGCGCGGCCTGTGACACGGTGCCCAATGGTCCGCAGTCCCTCGCTCTCATCAATCTGCATTGCTTCAGTGCGTACACCGATCTCGTAATCAACGGCAAATAGCTGCTTTTTCAGACCGCGTGCGCGTAATTTGACCCGATTGATCCCGAACAAAGAATACGCAATCGGTCCGCCGTAGGGAATAATGACAATCGCAATTATCCAGCCAACGGCCCCGCGTGGGTCACGCTTGTACAGCAATACGTGATAAACACCCCATACTGCCAGACTGATATGAAGCGCGACCAATAACGAGGTTTGCGTTGGAAATTGCATGGCTTCCGGTGGCGGCAATGAGTGCACTGATTTATAGCTTAAATAACCCCTGCAAACTAGTTTTTGCGGCCGGCACAGGAAGACAGCTGCACTATATCAAAAATTCTTCGGGCTCTTTCCCATGCCATTTGGCAGGGTCATGACATGGCTGCAGGACCAGGCCCTGACGCCGTCGCTTGTCTTATGGCTTCATACCGATCAACTCCGACTGACTAGTTAAGCGCACACCAATCGCTTAAACTAGGCGTCTTTGCCAGTGAGCCCAAACCCAGACATGGCCATTACGACAATAAAGCGTATTCTTGCGCACGAGATAGAACCCGGGGAAAGCGTAACCGTACAAGGTTGGGTGCGTTCGCGAAGGACATCCAAAGGTGGTTTTTCATTCATCCAGGTCCACGACGGATCGTGTTTCGATACGATACAGGCGGTCGCCGATGGTGAGCTCGAAAACTACACGTCTGAGATCATCGAGATTACCACCGGGTGCTCGGTGGCAATTACCGGCACGCTGGTCGCATCGGAGGGCCGTGGTCAGGATCGCGAGATTCATGCCGCGAATGTAACCGTCATCGGTTGGGTCGATGACCCGGATACCTACCCGATCTCCAAGAAACGGCACACTTTTGAGTTTTTACGATCCGTGGCGCATTTGCGTCCGCGTACCAACACCTTTGGCGCCATGGCGCGCGTGCGCAACGCGCTTGCCCAGGCAGTCCACGAATACTTCAACCGGCATGATTTCTTGTGGATTAATACACCCATCATCACTGCCAGCGACTGCGAAGGTGCCGGCGACCTGTTTCGTGTCAGCAAGCTGGATATCGTCAACAAGCCGGAAGACTATGCCGATGATTTTTTTGGACAGGAAACCTTCCTGACAGTATCAGGCCAACTCAATGTCGAAGGATTTTGTTGTGCCCTGAACAAAGTGTACACCTTCGGCCCTACGTTTCGCGCCGAGAATTCCAATACCAGCCGCCATCTCGCTGAATTCTGGATGATTGAACCGGAGATTGCTTTTGCCAATTTGCAGGACAACGCAACCCTGGCTGAAGACTTTCTCAAGCATGTCTTTCTGGCAGTATTGCAAAAAGTTCCGGACGACATGGCGTTCTTTGCAAAACACATTGATAAAAATGCAGTGCAACGGCTGGAGGATGTCATTGCACAACCGTTTACGCACATGGACTACGGCGACGCGATACATATCCTGAAACAAAGCGGCAAAAAGTTTGAATTCCCGATCGAATGGGGGCTCGATCTGCAGTCGGAACACGAGCGCTTTTTGACCGAGGAGCATGTGAAAGGCCCGGTGATAGTGCTCAACTATCCCAAGGAGATTAAGGCGTTTTATATGCGCGAAAACGACGATGAAAAAACCGTGGCCGCCATGGATGTGCTGGTGCCAGGGGTCGGAGAAATTATCGGTGGCAGTCAGCGCGAAGAACGTGTTGACGTGCTCGACGCCAAGCTGCAGGCGCATGGTCTGAGTGATGATTTGTGGTGGTACCGGGACCTGCGCCGCTATGGCACCGTGCCACACGCCGGGTTTGGTGCCGGGTACGAACGACTCGTGTTGTATGTCACGGGAATGGACAATATTCGCGATGCGGTCCCCTTCCCCAGGGTTCCAAAAAATGCGAGTTTCTGACGCCAACGGTGAAGATCATCCAGCATTTAGCATTCTCACCATGGCAGGCGCTGCCCGTGTTGGCATTACTCCTGGGAGGCTGCACGGCAGACGGTGGCTCACACACGACAACGTCAATGCATCACACCCATGATATGTCAGAGCATCACCCGGTCAATCTGGTGACCTACAGCGATGCCTTTGCGAGCGCGGGGCAACCGGGGCCAGACTATCTTCGGACACTCGCGGCACAGGGTGTTGATATCGTCATCAATATCGCACCACCGACCGCGCATGGCGCTCTCGAAGACGAAGCACGCCTGGTGTCAACAGCCGGCATGAGCTATCTCAACATTCCGGTTGACTGGAACCGGCCAATGCAATCGGAAATTGATCAGTTTCTCGACTTTATGAAAGAGAACACCGGGCGCAACGTGTTCCTGCATTGCCAGATGAACATGCGTGCTTCTGCCTACGCATTTTTACACCGGGTGATCAATCTGGACATTCCTCCGGACACGGCGTTTGCCGACCTTCAGGCAGTGTGGACACCCAACCCGACCTGGACTGCGCTTATCAACACGGCGTTGCAGCGGCATGACATTGCCTATGCAATTCCGCCCGGGAGCTCATGATCAGTAATCAGTACAGCTGATTTTATCTGGCAGTTAATCCGTAGCGCTGTGCGCATCGATTACCGTGAGGCCGGCCATAGCTTAACTGACCACCGCACCGATGATGATCCTGGCCACGATGTTGCTGGCGGTTTGCCAGCATCTAGCCAGACAGTTTTTTGACCTCGCCGGTGGGTATCGGCACATCCTTGTAACGGGAGTTGTTGTAGCGCGAATCTATCGGCACCGCTTGCAGTTCGTACGGTAGTTCCGGTTCGAACAGCTTGTGCAGATCCGCGGTTTCGGCATGTTCATCCAGCCAGATATCGGCTCCGGGGTAATCGAGCATCACCGGCATGCGTTTGTGGTAGGGCATAAACTCCGGAGCCGCCTCTGTGGTGACAATCGAACACGATAGAATATGCTCCGTACCATCGCTCCAGTAATCCCACAAACCGGCGAACGCCAGCGCCTGATCCGGACTGGAAAACAACCACGGAGTTTTTTGACCCCCGCTCCGTTGCCATTCTACAAAGGAAGACGCCGGCACGATGGCGCGCTTGTGACGAAATGAACCCTGGTAGGCCCGGCTCTTTTGCAGGTTTTCACACCGTGCATTGAACATCGCGTATTTCGTCGAAGGCCCGCTGCTCCAGTGCGGCACGAGCCACCAGCGCATATCGCTGATGGTTCTTTCGCCTTCCCAATAATGCACCACCGGAACCTGGTCCGTGGGGGCCAGGTTATAACGGACGGGCAGCGGCCCAAGATCAATGTGCAGGTGCTCAAGCAGCGCATGCACATCGGGGTCATCGGTAATATTATAGCGGCCGCACATCGCCCTGACTCTTACGCATAATCGTAGGGTCCACCTTTTTGCAAAGCCGCAATGTAGGCCGGTCGCGCCTGCACCCGCTGTACGTATTGGTGTATGTTGGCATGCTGCTCACCCACCACACCGCGGGCAGATGCCGCTTCCAGCGGAAAACTCATTTGCACATCCGCGCCCGTCAATGTGTTGCCTGCGAACCATTCATTCTTCGCCAGGTGATCATCGACAAACTGCATATGCCGTTTGATGTTTGGCGTAACAAAGGAACTCATCACTTTATCGGCAATCCCGCGCGCTATGGGTTTGGCAAAAAACGGCATTTTGGTTGTTTTGATACGCTCAAAAACAAGCCTGAGCAGCAACGGTGTCATCAGCGAGCCTTCCGCATAATGCAACCAGTAGATGTACTCTCGTCTGGCTGCCGTACCCTCTTCCGGTACCATCGAACCCTGTCCATACCGACCGGCCAGATATTCGATAATCGCTCCGGATTCTGCCACCCGGACATCACCGTCTTCAATCACAGGTGATTTACCCAACGGATGGATGTCCAGCAACTCCTGGGGTGCCAACTGGGTTTCGGCGTCACGTTCGTAGCGCTTGACCGTGTAGTCAACACGTAACTCTTCCAGCATCCAGAGAATGCGCTGCGAGCGCGAGTTTTGCAGATGATGAACAGTGATCATTTTGACTCCATACGTCGATGTGTAAAAGCGCTCGGCGTCAGATCCCGGGAATTACCAACCACGGTATCTGGATTCCGAACAGCACCAAAATTCCGGAAGAAACAATATACACAAGTGGTGCTCCGGTAAGAAGCATCAACGTGGCAACAAATGCCCAGGTGTTGACAAAGCGCGGTTCCGGCACGGTGCCCAGATGACGCGCCTTCCACACTGCCTGCGCTTCTTCCCGGGTCAGCGGGCGCACACACAATGCGCCGGCGAGTACCAGGCCGGCGGCAAGCATGCCGACAAACAGGGTTGCCAGCCCGAACCACAACACGATCACCCGCAGCACCAGCCAGACCTGGGCAACAAACGTGAAGTAAACCGCAATCAACCGGAACATCAACTCGAAGCCGCGGCCGAGACTGCGCACCGACAATCCTACAATGACACCGAAAACGATTAGTCCG
>JABDLQ010000268.1 GCA_013002925.1 Gammaproteobacteria bacterium
TATCCGGGGCGATCACGCGAAACGAATGTGTCAATGCTTTCCATTGCCGGTGCCAGTCCCAGCCCGCCGTCGGAAAGCCGTGCAACAGCAGCAACACCGGCAGATTTTTGCCGGATGGATGACTGTCAACAACAAACAGGCGATGCTTTCCAACACGCTGTAACTCGCCCATCTGCTGCCATTGCTCCAGTGTATAAGACATCCTTAGGGTCTGCCGTCAGCGGCGGTTGTTCATGGGATAATGACTAAACAAACGATAGCGCTCTCCCGGATAATAGAAGCGGCCAAATGTGACAACTTCGTTATTTGACCAGGTGCGTCGAATCAGTACCAGACACGGTTCTCCAGCGGCCAGGTCCAGCGATTTTTGCTGAGAAGGTGTGCTGGCTGCCGCGTAAAGCGTGTGCTCGACCTCCTGTATTTCTCCTTGCTCGATAAGGAACTGGTAGGGCGATCGGGTCCGAAAGTTTTGTTGCAAATAGCCTGGTGCAAAAGATTGTCGAACGTATCGCTGCTCCAGCTGTATGGGCACATCATCCTCGTGATGCAATAGCAGGGAATAAAAAACCAGGTCGCCTGTGCACAGCTCCAGGGCGGCAGCGATTTCAGCATCCACGGACTGTTCACGCAAAGACAACACGCGCGCATGATGCCGGCGTCCGCGTTGACGAACATCGGCGGCAATATCCGGTACTTCCAGAAGCGAGGATTGGGATCGACTATCTGCTACAAAACTGCCAACACCCTGGACACGATTGATGTAGCCTCGTGCAGCAAGCTCTGTCAGCGCACGGTTTACGGTCATGCGCGAGACACCCAGCTCGTCCACCAGCTGGTGTTCAGACGGAATTTTATCTCCACGGCAAAATTCACCACGCTGAATACGCTCCAGCATTGTCGCCATGATCTGTTGATAGATCGCGGTGCGTCGCTGACCGCCGTCGTGTTCTATCCGTCTCATGAGGGGCGGCGCGCGATTTCAGCGGCAGTCCGTAGGGTCAGCTCCAGCAAATCACGCAACACAGCCGCGAGTTGCCGGGATTTTTCCGGATGCAACACAGGCGGCACCATGTTTTCATCATCCAGGTACAACTGCTGGTTGAGTTCCAGCTGTACGGCGTGCACGCCATACACCGGATCTCCATAATGTCGGGTGATGAAGCCGCCTTTGAAGCGCCCGTTCAAAACCGCAGTTTCCCGAATTTGTGCCCCGCAATAGTCCATCAGCGCATCTGCAAGCGCAGGGTCAGCACTTCGCCCGTCATGTGTACCGATGTTAAAATCCGGCAGCTGGCCAGAAAAAAACAGGGGTACAAAACCACGAATTGAATGGGCATCCCACAACACCACATAACCATGCAGGTCGCGTAAACGTTTGAGTTCATCCCGTAACGCCGCGTGGTACGGCCACCAATAGGTATCAATCCGCCGCTGAATTTCCGTACTGTCCGGCCCATCCTGTTCGTAGAGCGGAGCCCCATCGAAGGTGATGGTCGGACACAACCGGGTCTCGGTCTGCCCGGGATACAACGCCTCATCATCTGGTGCCCGGTTCAAATCGATGACGTAACGTGAATACCGTGCCACGAGTACCGATGCATCCATCTTATCCAGGCAGGTGTAAACATCACGTACCCACCAGTCCGTATCTTTGGAACTTTTGCCGGCCGGGGTCATACCCGCCTGAATATCCTGCGGTATCAGAATGCCGTTATGTGGGAACGACACCAATAATGGCAGAGTCCCGGTCCGGAGTGTGTAGGAATTACTCATAACCTGGCAGCAAATGCCGTGAGTGAACCAGAAACTGATTGGACAGTATCAGTTGTTTGGCGGCGGCAATGTCGTCGGCCAAATAGCGATCCCGGGAGTAGCGTGGAATTCGTGCACGCACGGAGTTGATGATATCAACCAATGGGGCCGATGTTTTCTCCGGATGAAACTGTACGCCCTGCACGGCGGCCATCAATTCAATGCCCAGTATGTTTGCCGTGTTATCAATCATCGACCGTAACCGCCACGCTGCAAACGTGGCCATGGACACATGATCTTCCTGATTAGCCGACGTTGGTAAACTGTCGACGCTGGCAGGGTGCGCCAGTGACTTGTTTTCCGATGCCAACGCTGCCGCGGTAACCTGCGTGATCATAAATCCGGAGTTCAGTCCGGGGTCATCTACCAGAAACGCAGGCAGACCGCTTTGCGTCGCGTCAACGAGGTTGGCGATACGCCGTTCTGACAATGCACCAATTTCAGCAATTGCAACGGCCATTGCATCGGCCACCAGCGCCACAGGTTCGGCGTGAAAATTGCCACCGGAAACGGCGTCCACTTCATCGGCAAAGATCAGCGGGTTGTCGGTTACACCGTTTGCCTCAACCAGCAGGACGTCGGCCGCGTGCAATAACGTGTTGAGGACAGCACCCATCACCTGCGGCATGCAGCGCAGGGAGTAAGGATCCTGCACTCTCTCACAATGTAAATGCGACGCACGAATTTTACTGCCGTGGAGCAATTGCCGATACACCGCTGCAACGTCAATCTGGGTTTTATGCCCCCGGGCAATATGGATACGTTCATCAAAAGGCGCATCGCTGCCTTTCATAGCATCGACGGTCAACGCTCCGGTACACAGCGCAGCAGCAAACAACCGCTCGGCCTTGAACAACGCATCAAGCGCCAGCGCGGTAGATACCTGCGTGCCGTTGATCAGTGCCAGACCCTCCTTGGGCTTTAGTGATAACGGAGCTAATCCAGCGTGGTTCAGGCCCTCTGCCGCTGGCATGACCTGGCCATCGACTTTCAGCTTGCCGGTACCGATCAGGGTCGCGGCCAGATGGGCTAAGGGTGCAAGGTCTCCCGATGCCCCCACGGATCCCCGCGACGGCACGACTGGCAGGATATTTTTATTCAGCAGGGTCAATAGCGCGGTAACCGTTTCCTGCGACACTCCCGAGTAGCCGCGGGCAAGGCTCATCACCTTGAGCAACAATACCATCCGTACAACCGGATCGGTCAGCGGCGCGCCCACTCCACAACAATGTGACAGCAGCAGGTTGACCTGCAACTGTTCCAGTTGATCCGAGGCAACCCGCTTTTGTGCGAGTTTGCCAAACCCGGTGTTGACCCCGTACGTGCTTCCCTTGCGCGCGCATAAATCGCGCACGGCCTGGTGGCTGCGGGCAATGTCCTCGCGGGTTTGTTCATTGAGTGCCACGATCTCGTGACGACGCTCAATTTTGCGTAATAGTGACAGCTCTACAGCACCTGGCTGAACATAGATCGTCATGGCTTTTTTCCCTGCTCAAGCATCGGGATATGCAGATTCTGCTGTTCGCGAGCACAGTCAATCGCGACCGCATAGCCCGCATCCGCATGACGCATGACACCGGTCGCAGGGTCGTTGTACAGCACTCGTGCAATACGCTCGTCAGCGGCGTCAGTGCCATCGCACACGATGACGACACCGGCGTGGATCGAATACCCCATACCCACTCCCCCACCGTGATGTAACGACACCCAGGTCGCGCCGCTGGCGGTATTTAGCAATGCATTGAGCAACGGCCAGTCCGCGACCGCATCGGACCCATCCTGCATAGCTTCTGTTTCGCGGTTGGGGCTGGCGACGGACCCGGAGTCCAGATGATCACGTCCAATCACCAGCGGTGCGCTTAACTCGCCTTTGCGAACCATGTCATTAAAAGCCAGGCCGAGCCGGTGGCGTTGACCCAGACCTACCCAGCAAATCCGTGCCGGCAAGCCCTGAAACTGAATGCGCTCCCGTGCCATATCCAGCCAGTTATGCAAATGCGGATCATCCGGGATTAGCTCTTTGACTTTCTGATCCGTTTTGTAAATGTCCTCGGGATCACCGGACAGAGCGACCCAGCGAAAAGGGCCGACGCCACGGCAAAACAGCGGGCGAATATAAGCCGGGACGAATCCTGGAAAGTCAAAGGCATTTTTTACCCCTTCATCCAGCGCCATTTGACGAATGTTATTTCCGTAATCAAAAACAGGTATGCCGAGGTCAGCAAAGCTCAGCATCGCCGTGACATGTGTTGCCATGGATTTTTTCGCGGCGGCTGCCACCTCATCCGGGGCTTCTTTTTGCAATGTGTGCCACTTGGTCAGCGACCAGCCGGCGGGTAGATACCCGTTGACCGGGTCGTGTGCAGACGTCTGGTCAGTAACCGCGTCTGGCCTGATTCCCTGCCCGACCATCTCCGGCAGGATTTCAGCAGCATTACCCACCAGACCCACTGAGACTGCATGCTGGTTGTCAACCGCTTCATTGATCAGGGCCATTGCGGCATCAAGAGACCGCGCTTTTTTATCGAGATAACCAGTTTGCAGGCGAAAATCAATGCGCGATTCGTCACACTCGACCGCCAGCATGCTGGCGCCTGCCATCGTGGCAGCCAGTGGTTGTGCGCCCCCCATGCCGCCCAGCCCGGCGGTGAGAATCCAGCGCCCTCTGAGGTCACCGTTAAAATGCTGCCGCCCCATTTCCACAAACGTTTCATAAGTACCCTGCACGATGCCCTGGCTGCCGATATAGATCCAGGAACCGGCGGTCATCTGCCCGTACATCATCAGGCCTTTACGATCGAGTTCGTTAAAGTGCTCCCAGTTTGCCCACCGGGGCACCAGATTGGAATTGGCGATTAGCACGCGTGGGGCGTGCTGGTGGGTCCTGAATACGCCGACTGGCTTGCCGGACTGCACTAACAGCGTCTGGTCTGATTCAAGAGCAGTCAACTCGGCTACGATCGCATCAAAACATTCCCAGTTTCTCGCCGCTTTGCCGATTCCCCCGTACACCACAAGATCCTCGGGTCGCTCGGCGACGTCAGGGTCGAGATTGTTCATCAACATGCGCAGCGGCGCTTCGGTCAGCCAGGACTTCGCCTGTAGCATGCTGCCCCGGCGTGCGCGAATCACGCGTGGTTGCCGCGGGCGGGATGTGCCGGATTGAGTCATAAACGATGCTCCTTTTATGTTGCCTGAATGCCGCCCCGGGCGACCGCGTGATGATAATTTTGTCGGGCCTCATATTCATGGCTGTGATGACCGCCGCTAACCACGCATTCACCGTTCACATAAACATCGCGGACCCAGTCGTTGGAGCCTGCGAACACCAGCGCGTCAAGCAATTGTGCCGGGTGCTCACAGTTCGCCGGGATAAGATCAGTATCGAGGACGATAAAGCTGGCCGCATTGCCAGGTTGCAGGCCGCCGCTGCTGTGGCCACTTGCCAATGCGCCACCATGTACAGCGTGGTTCCACAAAAAATCCCCGCAGTGCGGTTGAGCTTCACTGGTCGCGACATTGCGCTGTTGGTAGCTCAGGCGCTGGCCGTACTCAAGCCATCGCAGCTCCTCCACTGGCGAAATCGTCACCTGACTGTCCGTGCCAATGCCCAGCGACCCTGTGTACGCCAGGTAATCGCGTAACGGAAATATGCCGTCCCCCAGATTGGCTTCAGTGGATGGACACAAACTGACCGTTGCGGGACTGCGCGCAAGCCGCTCGCATTCATCATCGGTAATGTGAGTGGCATGGACCAGGCAACTGTGCGCATTCAGCGCCACGTGGTCGAGCAGGTATTCCACCGGGCGTTGCTGCAAATGCTGTACGGCCTCCTGCACTTCCAGTTGTTGTTCGGCAATATGTATGTGAAACGGTGAAACCGTCGGCAGTCCCTCGAGAAACTCGCTGAATTCGCTCACTTGCCGGGGCGGCACGGCCCGCAGACTGTGGCAGGCGCCGCCAATACGCAGCAAGTGGTTTTCACGCGGTTTCAGATCCGCAATCAACTGCTGTATGTCATCCAGACTTTGCCGATAACGGCGCTGTGCCCCGCGCACCGGCCTGTGGTCAAAACCACCGTGCAAATACCAGGCAGGCAGTAGTGTCATTGCGATTCCGCAATCGCGTGCGGCGCTGATCAACACCTCGGACATGCGGCTTGCAGGATTGTATTTCGAACCGTCCTCGTCATGATGCAGATACTGGAATTCGCAGACACTGGTGTAGCCTGCTTTTAACATTTCGATGTACACAAGCGTCGCCGCCGCATGCAGCTGGTCCGGATCCAGCTGACCTGCGTAGCGGTACATCAATTCCCGCCATGACCAAAAACTGTCATGAGCCTGCGCGCGCCATTCGGTCAGGCCCGCCATCAGCCGCTGAAAGGCGTGGCTATGGGTGTTGGGCATGCCGGGAATTACCGGACCGGTGATCACGTTGGCGTCACCTTGTCTGGCATGCGGCGTAATGCTCTCAATGACACCCCGTGTGTCAACCCGTAACAGGACGTCGCTCGCCCAGCCATCAGCGAGTCGCACAAGCGGTATGAACAGATCCATAGGGGTATTGTATAGACAAGTGACCAGTGTATGATACAGCTATCTACATCGTAATAATTTGTCGCTAATTAGATGATATATCATATAGTTAAATAATTTATCTCAATAGGTTTATAAGTAGATGGCCGACGCTTTGGCATGGACGAATGCCCGTCTTGCGACCTGTGCTCCCACCCGGGATCATCCGCGCGCTGTTGTAAACGCCACACTCATTTGTGCAGATGGCAAAATTCGCTATGCCGGGCCTACCGATGAGGTACCGCGGGAATTTGCAGCGGAACTTGCCCATGCGCAGGATGTAGGCGGTGCGTGGATCACGCCCGGACTGATCGATTGTCATACGCACCTGGTTTTCGGCGGCGATCGCAGTGAAGAATTTGAGCGACGTCTGGAAGGTGCAAGCTACGCCGAGCTGCAGGCTGCCGGGGGCGGTATCTTTGGCAGCATGACGGCCACCCGTAATGCCGACAGTGAGACGTTGTTCGGCGCTGCGGCATCGCGGTTACGTACGCTGGCCGCAACTGGCGTCACAACGGTGGAAATCAAAAGCGGGTACGGTCTGGATACGGCGACCGAATTGCGCATGCTTGAAGTCAACCGCCGCCTGCAGGCCGCTGACAACTTACCGGATGTGGTGAGTACCTGCCTGGCCGCTCATGCACTGCCACCTGAATATTCGGACCGGCGCGACCGCTATATCCGCACATTGACCGACGAACTGCTACCAGAAGTTGCTGCCAGGGGACTGGCCTCAGCAGTGGATGCCTTTGGTGAACACATCGCCTTTACGGCCGACGAGATTGAACGAATTTTTGTCACTGCGAGCGCGCTCGGTCTGCAGTTAAAGCTGCATGCGGATCAATTATCCAATCAGCACGGAGCAGCCCTTGCCGCCCGTTTTGGCGCCTTGTCGGCAGATCACCTCGAATACACGGATAGCGATGGCGTTGCAGCAATGGCCAGCGCCGGTACTGTCGCAGTACTGCTGCCGGTGGCGTTTTACACCCTCCGTGAATCCCGCGTTCCACCGATCGCGGAGTTGCGCCGTGCCGGCGTCCCGATGGCCGTGGCAACGGATGCAAACCCCGGGTCCGCACCGACCCTGTCGCTGCCGCTGGCCATGAATATGGCGTGCACCTTGTTTGGCCTTACCATTGAAGAAGCCTTGCTCGGTGTAACCCGGAATGCGGCGCAGGCACTGGGTCTGCAGGACCGGGGCACGCTGGAAACCGGCCAACGCTGTGACCTGTGCATCTGGGATGTTGAGCGTTTGGCGCAAATCGTGTGCTGGACAGGGCATTCCTTTTTGAAATCCGTTGTGCGTAACGGGGTGATCACCGCATAATTGGCGTACCCGGTTTGGTCATCTGAGCGGCAGGCTCAAAACAGTGCAACTATGATCTTATGAACTCCCGCCTCCTCGCGTGCCTGGCCGCCGACTATGGACTGAATGGCACGTTACAACCGCTATACAGTTACCAGGACCTGGTTTGTTTACTGCGCACTCACGACGGGAACAGCTTTACCGTCAAAATGATGCACGCCGGCTGCGATCCAAACACAGTTGAATTGCAATGCGCGGTGCTGCACCACCTGGAAGACGGCAAGGGCCTGCCGGTGCCGCGAGTTCAATGCACATTGAGTGGCAAAGCGCACACCCGGTTGACTGACGATGACGGGGCCACTCGCCTGGTGTGGGTGGTCAGCTATATCCCCGGTGTGATTGCCGCTGACTATCAACCTGTGAACCATGATGCCCTGTACTCCATGGGCCGGGCCGTGGCCGTCCTGAGTCAATCTTTGGCGCGCTTTGAACATCCACAGTTGTCCCGCGAGTTTGAGTGGAAACTTGTCAGCGCTGACTGGGTCGATTCGTGGTTACCTGCAGTTCAGAAGGCGCATTCCGAACATGCGGACTGGCTGGCATCTGCAGTGCAGGATTTTCGCGCGCACGTAAAACCGGCGTTACAGGATCTTTCGTGGCAGACAGTGCACGGTGACCTCAATGACCACAACGTGGTGTACAGCCGGCACGGCGATGTGTGCGGACTGCTGGATTTCGGGGATGCGCATCAGGCCCCAGCGGTGTGCGACCTTGCCATAGCCGCGGCGTATTTTATGATGCATCACGAGCATCCCGTACAGGCATTGGGTGACCTGGTTCAGGGTTACCATTCTGTGCGGGCCCTGGAACTTAACGAATGCGCCCTGCTATATGCCCTGATCAAAATGCGCCTGGTCCAGAGCCTGACCTGCAGTTTTCGGCAACGGGACAAGCTGACCGGAACTGATTATCACAGTGTTTCTGAACAACCTGCGCTTGATTTGATTAACCGACTGAAGAAACTTCCGGAGCCGTTCATCCATGAGAGTGTGTCGATTGCGGCCGGCTCTTCACGGTTATCCGAAAAATGGGCACGTTGCTGCCGTCTTCTCGCCGACAATCCGCCATCACCTGTCATTGTTGCACCCTGGCGAGACGCTGAGATTCTCGAGCTTGATGCTGGCAGCGATGGGCCTGTCAACCCCTTCGAGGGCATCATGACCGATCCTTTGAAAGAGTCCGGTGGTGCCGGGTTTTTCATTGGTCGCTGGGGCGAACCGCGCCTTGTTTATCAGGCACCGCTGTTCAAAAGTGGCCCTCACCCGAGCGACGATGCGCGCACTGTGCATGCCGGAACAGATCTGTTTGCACCAGCGGGTACTCCGGTGTGTGCACCGCTTGATGGGCACGTGCATGCGATCAACAATCACACCCAGGCACAGGACTATGGCCCGGTCATCGTACTGCGCCACCAACTGGGTGACGATCAGTTGTTCACTCTGTACGGGCATTTGCGGAGCACTTGCCTGGAGCATCTACAGGTCGGTGACGCGGTGCGCGGCGGGCAGGTGTTTTGCCATATCGGCGCGCCGCCGGAAAACGGCGACTGGCCGCCCCATCTGCATTTTCAATGCGTTCTGGAAGACTGTGACTGGGGCACGGATATCCCGGGTGTCAGCTACGACCGGAGCTGGTCGGTGTGGCAGCGCTTTTTCCCAAATCCTGCCGCCTTGCTAAACCTGCCGGACGAAAAACTGGCGTATCCGACTGATGATACCGCTGATCTGATGCAGCGCCGGCGTCAGCATCTGGGCAAAAATTTATCCGTCGCCTATTCCAGGCCACTGAAAATCGTCAGGGGCTGGCAACAATTCCTGTTCGACCAGCGCAGTCGATGCTATCTCGATGCCTACAATAACGTACCGCACGTCGGTCATTGCCACCCGCGCGTCGTAGATGCCGTGGCCCGACAAATGCGCAAACTTTCCACCAACACCCGCTACCTGCATGACACGATCGTCGACTATGCCGAGGAACTTTCTGCTCAGTTTGCCTCTCCACTGGACGTTTGTTTTTTCGTAAATTCAGCCAGTGAGGCCAACGAACTGGCGCTGCGGCTGGCCCGGGCCTACACTCGTGCGCCGGATCTGATTGTGATGGCGGGTGCGTATCATGGTCACACGACT
>JABDLQ010000457.1 GCA_013002925.1 Gammaproteobacteria bacterium
GGCGCCAGGGCTGGTTCTCGAACCGCGACGAGCTGGAGGCCTTCATCGTTTCTATGTCAAGTCTGGCTGGTTTTTTCGCGGCACTTGAAAAAGGGACAGATACACAACCCGTCGACACCCAGCGTACGGATGTAATCCAGTTTTTCCATGATGCCGGCAAGGTCGGCCGTGCCGTCGCCGTCAACGTCCAGAAAACTGCATGGATAGACCTGGTAATGGACAGCTCCGCCCCACCACTCGGCGTTGCCGCTTGTGCTAATTATCACCCCTGTGCCTTGTTGTGTCTGCACCATGTCCTGTTTACTCCGCGGCCGGGCTGTATGCAGCTACTGCCGCGACAGGCTTCGTGACACCGATCCCGAACAAGCGGTCATCTTGAAACTGTCGGTACAAGGGTTATTACACTGACATACGACCCTCCTTCACCAGCGCTGTTCGTTGCCGATCCTGTGTTGCTAAAGAAACTATTTACAGCACCGCCCGAACTGCCCATTGCCGGATACCCACTTATATGCACCACAACCGTGCATGCCCGGACCGTTTTGAATTCGTAGCCGCGATACGGCATCATCAACCACAGTTCAGGTTCCGGGCGAGCGACGATCACCAATAAATCCGACAAACGCATGGTGATCTTCAGTGATCTTGACGGTACTTTGCTCGACCATGACACGTACGACTGGCAGCCCGCCGCATCGGCACTCGAGGTGTTGCAGCAACGCGATATTCCTGTCGTGCTCGTCAGTAGTAAGACACTGGCGGAAATTGTCGTATATCGACGGGACATGGCGTTGCCTCATCCGGTCGTCGTTGAAAACGGGGCGGGAATTCACGTGCCGGACGGATATTTTGCGACCACCCTACAAACTTCATTTAAATCGATCGATAGATCAGATTTACAAAAAGCGTATACAGAAATGCGCGGTGACCAACAGATTGATTGTATCGCCTTCTACGAACTTGGCGATGCCGGCATTGCTGAAGTCACTGGTTTGTCAATACAGCAGGCCCGGCAGGCCAACACGCGCCAGGCCTCAGAGCCCATTTTGTGGCGCGACAGCGAGCAAAGGCTATCGATCTTCGCAGCAAATGCGGCGGCGCGCGGACTGCGCTGCGTGCGTGGCGGACGATTTGTGCACCTGATGGGACCCATCGATAAAGCGATAGCAACAGCAAGATTACTGGATGCGTACCGGCAGAAGTGGCCAGGCGCGACGATCAGGTCCGTCGCTCTCGGTGACGGGCCAAACGATCTCGACATGTTGCGCGCCGCAGACGTCGCGGTTGTGATCAAGGGCAGGCACGGCCAGCCAATGCCGCTCGGAGACCATCCACGGGTGCTGCGCCCGGAATTGCCCGGCCCCGCAGGCTGGAACGAGGCGATCCGAATGGTGCTTGGCAGATCACAGTACAACACTTCTTCTTAGAATCGACTACGGGAGTACCAGGTTTTGGGCGACTTTCATCAAAACGGCAAAATAACGACACTGCACAATCTTTCCCGGCGTTCGGTCACGGATCTTGAGAAGGATCTCATCGATTTTTCCAGACGCCGACTCATGGGCCTGGTTTTACCCTCGCTTTATTCAGAGCTTGCTACTCCGGCACTGGACAACATTGTCCGTGAACTGACGCGGGTGCCATACCTGAATGAGATCATCATTGGACTGGATCGCGCAGATGAGTCTGAGTACCGGCACGCACTGGAGTTTTTTGACCGGTTGCCCCAGCATCACAGCGTGCTCTGGCAGGACGGACCCAGGCTACGTGCGCTCGATGCGAAGCTGGCACAGCATGGCCTCGCTCCTACCAATGCCGGCAAGGGCCGCAATGTCTGGTACTGCTACGGATATGCTCTGGCTACCGGCCGGGCCGACGCAATTGCGCTGCATGATTGCGACATTAAGACCTACACGCGGGAATTGCTTGCCCGTCTGATTTACCCCGTAGCCAATAACAATTTCAGTTTTGATTTCAGCAAAGGTTATTATGCGCGGGTCAACGAAACGTCGATTGGCGGGCGTGTCACGCGCTTGCTCGTTACCCCGTTGATTCTGGCGCTGCGTGTCGTCTGCGGGCCCAGCGAGTATCTTGATTTTCTGCACAGCTTTCGCTATCCGCTGGCCGGAGAGTTCGCAATCCGACGGGATGTCATCAATGACCTGCGCATTCCTACTGACTGGGGACTGGAGATCGGTGTGCTGAGTGAGATGCATCGTAACCATTCGACAAACCGGCTCTGCCAGGTCGATATCGCCGATCAGTATGATCACAAACACCAGAAGTTGAGCTCCAAGGACTCCAGTCGCGGCCTGTCAAAGATGAGTATCGACATTGCAAAAGCGATGTTCCGCAAGCTCGCCATACAGGGTGAAACCTTTTCAATCGAAAAAGTGCGTACGATCAAGGCCACCTATTATCGCGTTGCCCTGGATTTCGTGGAGGTATTTGAGGCAGATGCATCAATGAACGGTCTTACGTACGACCGTCATGCTGAGGAGAAAGCGGTCGAAATGTTTGCCGCCAACGTCGTCACGGCAGGCGCGGAATTCCTGGAAAACCCGATGGACACGCCTTTCATTCCGGCGTGGAATCGCGTCATCAGCGCTGTTCCGGATGTTCTTTATGAATTGCGCGACGCGGTCGAAAGCGATATGCAGTCATATGGAGCCGAGTCTTGACACAGCCGCCGCGCCGCATGCAGCGACTGCGGTCTCGTGTGCAGGCTCATCTTGACCTGATCTATGGTGACAACCTTGCACCGCAACTTGCAGAGCAGATCATCGGGGCGATGAACTACGCTGATGTCAGCGAGCCACCGCCCTATGAAAACTACTGGAACGAAACCGACTGCTGGATGATCACCTATGCAACATCGATCCGACGGAACGGTGAACCAGGGCTCCGTACCCTGCAGGACTTCTGTGATACCTGGTTTGCCGACGTCATTAACGGCCTGCACATACTGCCTTTTTATCCATACAGTTCAGATGACGGCTTTGCGGTGATCGATTATCTCGAGGTTGATCCTGAGTCGGGTAACTGGAACGACATCCGGGCGCTTGCCGGGCGCTATCGCTTAATGGCGGACCTGGTCATCAATCACGCATCAAGCCAGTCACAGTGGTTTCAGAACTTTATTTCACGCAAGGATCCGGGTAAGGACTATTTTAAAGAAACCACTCCGGATGAGGACGTGAGCCAGGTTGTGCGGCCACGCTCGACGCCGCTGCGCACGCGGGTCGAGACCGCTGATGGTGAACGCTGGGTGTGGTGCACGTTCGGACCCGACCAGGTGGACCTGGACTTTGGTAATCCTGAGGTGCTGCTGCGTTTTGTCGAAATCATCCGGTTTTACCTCGCGCATGGTGTTCGGGTGTTGCGGCTCGACGCAGTGGCGTTTTTGTGGAAAGAACCGGGTACTACATCTCTGCATGATCAGCGTACTCACGAGATCGTTAAACTGTTGCGTACTCTGATTGATTTTTATGACCCGTCGGTTATGATCATTACCGAGACCAACGTACCAAACCGCGACAACCTGACCTATTTTGGCAATTCCAACGAAGCGCATGCGATCTATAATTTTTCGTTGCCGCCGTTACTCATACACTC
>JABDLQ010000041.1 GCA_013002925.1 Gammaproteobacteria bacterium
GTCCATGGAATCAGCTGCGATGATGGTATACCCCGACATCGTTGTGGTGCCACCGGCAGTGACAGAGCCATCCGGATGCACAGTGCTCGTGTTTTTTAGTGGATTAGCGGGACTAACCGCTGCATCACCCAAAGCGGATAACCAGTCCATGTATTTCGCAAAATGCTGCTTACCCTCTTCTGGACTGGCCGGTCGGTTACCGCCCAGATAAATGATAGCGTAATGAGGCATCTGTCTTTCTCCTTATAGATTACATTCTATTTGAAGCGACCAGAGTACCTGCAACGCGGCAACGTAGCCATATTTGGCATCTTGATGATCATCTTCTGTACACCGCAACATCAGAACACAACAGTGTGAAGGCCGCGTCACCGCGCTATTCTCACTAATTTCTGATCGGCCCAGGCTGACCACAGGCACAACCCTGAGGCGCCTGCGGGCGCGCTGCCTTCTTTCACAAGACTGTTGCAGCGGTTGCCATTTTCGGATGCCACTGAACGTTTGCACTGTGCACCGGCGGCGACACGATCTGTGCTTGATCCTGGCAAATCAAACTGACGGTGTAATCATCCTGGCAACGCTCAATTATCGCTAAGGTTTACGTCACCGCATTACTTATCTCTATGCACCGTGTCAGGAGAAAAAGCCGGCAGACAAACCGCAACATACTCTGCGCCACCCGCTTCAGGCGTACTGTAACGCACCCATTCGCCGGGTTGGGTAACAACACATTCACCGGCACCAACATCAATCTCTCCACCGTCAAATTCCACTTTGAGCATACCTCGAATGACGAGGGTCACTTCTTCAAATTCCGGTCGCTGTCCAGGCTCTTTCCATCCACCCGGAGACGACATTTTTGCTACGCTGATCGATGCATGTCCCGTATTGACACGGCCTACATACTCTTCGATCCGTTTTGGTTTATTACCTGCAGATTCAATAACAGACGGTGATTCAATCAACTTGGGCATCTTTTCGCTCCTGTACAATTTCTCTGCGCTTTCATTGCGGCCGTGACGATCAATAGGCGGGTTCTGAACGGCACCGGTCAGGATATCAAGATTCGTTCATTTACAGACAGTCTACGTGTTGTTATCTCGCTGGTATCATCCGGCAATTGTGATCTGGTCACCCAGCGCTGACGTGCCGTTCCCTTCCGTGGCTCCCCGCCAGCACCGGGCCCGGTCGTCCGGACTCCGACGCAGTGTCGCCGTTAACAACAATTATCCAGTCTGTCACAACCAGATTCCGGCATCTCAGGCGTCAATTGCCGTATAGAACCAGTGCCACGGTTCATAGATATAGCCATGCGCATTATTTTTTGGATAGGACATAGTGAACCCGAAACTATCAGCGTTTTGCTCCAGCCACGCAAATGCCATGGTTTTATCAAATTCTTCAGACGCTGGCTCACAGTCGTATGTACCAATATCTATCGCTCTGCCCGTGTGATGCTGACTACAACCCGGTGGCGCCAACTTGCGGAACACCTCGTCTGGCAAAGTCCCGGATTCAACTTTACGTCGTACAATTTCCCACTGCCGCTCGAAGCTTCGAAATGCTGAAATAATCATTAATGAAATTCCTTGATTCGCTGCCGAGGCTTTGAGTTTTTGCCAGCCCAGCGCCGCTGCGGGAGTGAGCCTGTGCGGCCGGTGACTGGTACTGCGATCTGCCACGACAAGACGGGTTGCATCTTCATACTGTGGAAGCTCTCGGTCATCGAGCATCGTTGTATCAGCACCTAACAGGTGTAGACACTCACGGGTTTTCAAATCCAAAGATTTATTTACGATGTTCATAACAACAGCTTGCCTAGCTTTTCTCCTTTGGCAGCCAGTGTAATCAAAGCGCGACGCCTGTACTGCACCCTTGCTCTGAAGACCTACCCGTGACCAAGTTCTTTAAGCGCAGCTATTGCCTTCCCGGCAAGTTTTTTCTGCACAAAAATATGGTCGTGAAAAAATCCGGCGATTACATTTGCGCTGATCCCCCGATTAGACAGCCTGGTTGAAAAAGCAGCTGTCAGGCCCACCGCATCCAGGCTCGAATGAACAGTTAATGTGATTCCGACAAAAACAGATTCATAGTGAAGCCCCTGCTGATCTGCTATCAATTTTGGAACAACCAGGGTGAGCCCCTCGCCTTCCGAAATTGCGGCAACGGGATGCAAATCTGCGTGGTCTCCATATTGAGCATCCTCGAAGGAACAAAAAACATATTCCCCATCCATCAGCACGGGCGAAATCGATGACAGTAATTTTTTGAGGTTTTTTTCACCGCTCATGGCCTGGATCACTCACGTATCGCTTGCTTCATCAACACTCTTTGCAATAAACAGGCTCCGCTGACGCGGCTGCGACATGGGCTCTCACCGCTGTCACGCCATTTCATTGAGCGACCTGCAATTGCAATATATTTAAAATTAAGTTCTTGCTTTGGTTTGCGGATTAACCTCATTGACCGCGCCCTTGTGTCCCGTTTGAGCAGCTAACACAACCCGACTTTTAAGATTGTGGGTAAAAAAATGTATGGCAGGATTTTCTCCTTGTCGTACCGTTACACCGTCAGCCTATGTTGCAAACCAGGGCTTATTACCGGTCGACAATAGTCGTGAACCCACCAAATATCATGCGTTTGGCATCGAACGGCATGGCACCCATGTCCCAGTCTTTCAGTCTCGGGTCTGCCATCACATTTTTATTTCCC
>JABDLQ010000048.1 GCA_013002925.1 Gammaproteobacteria bacterium
CCCCACCGAATGGGAATCATTGTGTGATGGCTGCGCACGCTGCTGTCTGCATAAATTCGCCGACGAGGAGACCGGGCAGGTGCACTACACCGATGTGGCGTGCGTGTTGCTGAACCGTGACAGCTGCCGCTGCACGGACTATTCAAGGCGCCACGAGCGAGTGCCTGCCTGCCTGAAGCTGTCTGCCGACACGCCTGGGTCTTTTCGCTGGCTGCCAGACACCTGCGCCTACCGCCTGATTGCCGAGGACAAACCATTGTTTGACTGGCACCCACTGGTTTCCGGGGATCCCGATACCGTCCGCCTGGCCGGCATTTCTGTACGCGACAACAGTGTTTCGGAGACGTATATACACCCTGACGACATTGAATTGCGCCGTGCGCGCTGGATCACCTGCTCCAAATCGGGGAAATCCGACTGACATTTGCGCACACCGAACGCCGGATTTGACATTAATGAGCACTTTCATGTCAGTATTTTTTACATGGGTGATCAAAAACTGTTGGCTGGACAACTTTCAACCCGGGTAATCACTCAGAATGACGATAAATATTCACTCGGAATGCTCTCTAAATCAACTGGTTATTGAATTCCCCCTGAATTCGGCCGCCAAGTGTGAAAATTGGCACAGATATTGCTTGTTTAACAACATAGTCTGCGCCGCATTTGCTGTGGCACAATCTTTGGGCACGAAAAAAAAATGGATAAAGAAGGTTAAAATAATGAAAATATCAGTAATGCGACACAAATTTTCCACGGTGGTGCTGCTTGCTATCACCATGGCGTTCGGTACGGTTAACGCATCTGCAGTGCCTATCGATGGCGCCATCGGTTTCGGTGGACTGTTCAATCCCACCGGCGGCGCCGGCGTAGATCTGTCAGACGCTACCGGGCTTACCTTTGGTTTTTCGTTTGTCAGCGCAGCCAGTGGCGACCTCGCTGCAGCAGTCGGTGAAAATGTATTTTTCTCAGATTTTGATTTTGATCCTGCGAGCACACCGGTGACTCCTCTTTGGGATATACCAACTCTCGGGTATTCCTTTGATCTGCTTGACGTTAACGTCACCGGACAGACTGCCGCTGCGCTCAATCTGGAGGGCACCGGCATCATGATGGCAGCAGGCTTCGACGATACGCCTGGAGAGTGGGTCTTCAGTGGTGACTCTGTCGGTGGCGTGTTTTTCACGTTTTCGAGCATCTCTACCACGACGCCAGTAGCTGAGCCTGGCACCGCGCTGTTGTTGGGCCTTGGCCTGCTGGGCATGGGTATCGTCAGGAGACGCCGTAACGGCTAACCGAAGGTGAGGGTAATGCGGTGCCAACACCAGGGATTGCACCTGCCCACTTGAATTAATTGGTCGAATTTCGTCATAATAGGGATTCGACACCATAAAACCAAAATAACCCGACAGGGAACTTAGATATGAAAATTTTAAAAATGAGGGGACGCGGCCTGGCTATGACCGCACTTTTAATGATGACCGCAGCGCTGTCCGTATCCGCATCGGCTGCGTCGATTAGCAGTTTCAGTGAAATAGCCTTGATCGGTGGCACCTACACGCCGACCGGAGGCACGGGGTTGGCCGATGCAACGGGTATTAATGCAGCTCCATCGCTCATCGCCGGTGGCGCGAATGACTTCGCGTTCGCCGTTGGTAGTATGGCAACATTTTCGCCGTTTGATTTTACCACTGGCGGTGCGGTCTTTACTTTTGCTAGCGGCGGTTCGTTTACAGCTACGTCGATCTCCATCGATCTGCAAACAGCAGTGGCGCTGGATGTGTCGATGACAGGTATTTACAGCCTGGATGGCTTCGACGATACGGCAGGTACTTTTGTCTTTACGTCAGATGCATTGGGCGGACTATTTACCTATTCTGGCGTTGGCAGAATTCCTGAACCGATTCCGGTACCCGGGGCATTGCTGTTATTTGGTTCTGCACTGGCAGGGCTTGGCTTAACACGCCGCAGCAGCTAAACCGCCTCGCAAAGCGACAAATAAAAAACGGCAGCCTCTTGGCTGCCGTTTTTTTGTGTCTGGCGTTATCATCCGCGGCGATATTTCCAGCACCCGCCACCGGTTTGTCGTTGCCGCCTGCACGACAGTCTAATTGAGGACTTTCAAAGGATCAGAATGCGGACAGGTTTCATCGCCGGGGAAAATTTGACGTGATGGGGCCACAGGCAAACCTGTCTACCCGGTGAAGGGTGCGCTAACCGGTATTTTGCAGCCCATGCGCGATGCCATTGACTGAAATCAGCAGCGCCTTGAGCAGCTCATCATCCTGGCTTCCGGCCGCGCGCCAGCGGCGCAGCAAATCCACCTGGATGTAGCTCATCGGATCGACATAAGGGTTGCGCAGATAGATCGCCCGGCGCAACGTCGGATCCTGTTCCAGTAACTCTGTCGTGCCTTTTAGCCTTAACACGACTTCCCGGGTGGCATGATATTCTGCTTCAATCTTACCGAAGATCGGCTGCACATCATCGTCAGCCAGTGCCGCATAGCTGCGTGCAATGGGCATATCAGATTTGGCCAGCACCATTTCCACATCATCGACCAGGGTACGGAGAAATACGGATTCACTCAGCATCTCACGCAACACAGCTTCACCGTATTTTTCGATGGCGGCAGAAAACCCGACTCCTACACCATACCAGCCGGTGATGATCTGCCGACTCTGGGTCCACGAAAACACCCATGGAATGGCCCGCAAATCCTTGACGCCCGCACCTTTACGGCGCGACGCCGGTCGTGAACCAATACGCATGCGCTCGATGACATCGATCGGCGTAGCGGCACGAAAATAGCGCGTAAAGTTGGGCTCACGATAGACCAGGTCGCGGTAGGCCTCGCGGCTGCGCGCTGCCAGAAAATCCATAATGTCATACCAGTGCTGTGGAAAGTCCTTGCGCCCTTTGCCCAGTGTTGCCAGCAACACGGCTGAGGTCGATTGCTCCAGTGTGCGCAACGCAATGCCACGCAGTCCATATTTGGCGTTGATAATTTCGCCCTGCTCCGTGACCCGTAACCGACCCTGCACGGTGCCATATGGCGCGGCCAGAATTCCCTGGTGGAATTTGCCGCCGCCACGACTGATCGTGCCGCCACGGCCATGAAAGAACACAACTTTGGTCGAATGCTCTTCGAGTACGTTCGCCAACGCGCGCTGCCCTTGTTGAAGCGCCCATCGCGCCGCCACTAAACCGCCATCTTTGTTGCTGTCTGAATAACCGATCATGATCATTTGCCGCTGTTCGCGCTGCGCCAGGTGCGGTGCATACACCGGCGAGTTCAACAGTCGCCGCATGACTTCCGGTCCAGCGTGCAGATCGTCTACTGTTTCGAATAGCGGCGCTATATCGAGCGGTAAATTGCCGTCAGCAGAGCTCATACCGGCCCATTTGGCCAACAGCATAACCGACAGTACATCGTCCGCATCCTGCGCCATGCTGATGACGCAAGGACCAATCGCATTGTCGCCAAACTCCATGCGACAACTCTGCATGGTCGCAAAGACCGCCACGCTATCCGTTAGTGCCGGATGTTCCGTGACCTGTGGCGGCGTATTGTCCGCCAGGGCTTCGCTGATTAAACGAGTGCGCTGATCAGCGGGCATTGTCATCCACTCGGCATAGCCCAGCCCTGCCCCAACGGCTTCGCGAAATACATGCGAGTCCTGCCGTACATCCAGTGTGGCCAGATGAAACCCGAAGGTTTGAATCTTTCGCAGCAAGCGATTGACGAGAAACAAACCCGCATGCTCGCCACGATTATCGCGCAGACTGTCGCTGATCAACTGGATGTCGTCGTAAAACTGCTGCGGTCCGGAGTAAGCGGCCGCATGCCCGTCCAGCGTTGCCTGGAGACGCCCTGCTATCAGTCGCAAAAAGCGTCGGTAAAACATGGTCTGGTGACGCCGATGAACTTTTTTCAGGCGATCACCCAGCAACTGACGGTAATGCATGACCGCACGCGCAATTCGCTCGTCGAAGGACACGCGGCTGGCCGATTGACTCAACCGCCACGACAGCTCCATGACATCGTCGTAGTAACGGTGGATGATGGCCGTACGATGCCTGACCAATGAATCCTTGATGGTTTCCGCATTTACATTGGGGTTGCCATCCATATCGCCGCCAACCCAGGAATTAAAACTCAGCAAGCGCGGCGGTGTGAACTGTGCCGGTACCTCAAAAGACTCGGTAACAGCCCGGTGCAGGTTTTCATAGTAGGGCGCGACGATCCGATACAGAATCTGGGTCAGATAGAACAACACGTTGTCGCGTTCATCGGCAACGCTGATCCGGTCCGAGGGGTGCTCTTCGGTTTGCCACGATGCAGTGATCTCACTGCGCACCTGGGCGGTCAGCGCCCGCTGCTCGGGGATGGTTAGCGTTGGATCCATATTTTTTATCAGCAGCCGTGCAATTTGCTGCTGTTTCTCCAGCAGTGACCGGCGCGTCGCTTCGGTGGGATGGGCAGTAAACACCGGCTCAATCAGCATCTGGGAAAATGCATCACATAATTCCTGTGCGCTGACGCCCTTGGTTTTGAGCTGCTCCAGCGCCCAGGCCACACTCTCGGGCTGCTGGGTGTCGGTATCCTGCAGGTACTCCCGGCGACGCCTGATACGATGAATTCGCTCGGCCAGGTTTACGATTTGGAAGTAGGCCGAAAACCCGCGCACCAGCCGCACAGCACTATGGGGTTCGATATCGTGCAACACCGACTCGAGCGATTCCCGTACCGCATCGTCCGCGTCGCATGTGCTGCTTTTGTCAGCGCGGCGACGATCGCTGATGGCCGCCAGACGGGCCCGCTCCACCAGGGCAAAAAATTCATCGCCGCATTGTTCGCGCAGCATCTCGCCCACCAGCCGGCCAAGTTCACCCACATCGTCTTTCAGCGGCCTGTCTTTCGCAGTAAATTGCGCAAAACGATCGGTCATAAGTCTTTTTCCTGCAAATGCGCGCCGCAGCCTGCGTCAATCCGCCGGTCGCAGCCATCTGTTGCTATTGTCATTACCATGCCAGGCACAGTCCGATTGAGGTTTGCACCACGGCGCCTCCTTTGAAAACCATTCCTGAAACTGACCAATAATTGCGGTTTGTTACGCCAGGCCAACACCCGTTTGAACCCCGTAACTGCGACACCTGGCCCGTCCATTACCCTGGACAGTAGCAGTGCGCTCACAAGCTTGCGCTAGTCCCGAAAGTTTTCATACTGCAGAGGCAGTTTCAGATCCGCTTCTTTCAAAAAGCCGATAACTTTTTGCAGGTCATCACGCTTTTTTCCTGTGACCCGGAGCTTTTCGCCCTGGATGGCAGTCTGGACCTTCATTTTTTTTTCTTTGATCATTTTTACAATTTTCTTGGCCACCAGCGTTTCGATTCCCTGTTGGACCGTCAAAGTTTGAGTAGCCTTGTTCATCGCAGTGTCAATGTCACCGGGCACCAGGCAGGCTACATCAATCTTCCGGCTCGTCATTTTATGCCGCAGGATTTCCAGCATTTGTTTGAGCTGAAACTCTGCCTCCGCGGTCATCGTAATGACCGCATCCTTGAGCTCATAACGGGCATCAACTCCCTTAAAATCAAAGCGATTTCCAACTTCGCGGTTGGCCTGATCAATCGCATTATTCAGTTCGTGGTGATCGACTTCGGAAACTACGTCAAATGAAGGCATCAGCCTGCTTCCTCCTCAAGAATATTTTCAATAAACCGGGTAAATTCCTTGCGAAATTCCTCGTACACGGCGCCGGTACCCGGCCCGTTAAAGCCGGTGTGTATGCGGCGGACAACCGCGTTACGATCAATAACAATGATGGTTGGATAGGCAATGACCTCAGTGAGCAGCGGCAATGTTTCCGACGCTTTGCCTTTGTCAGAACTGCCTGCAACCAGCAGCGGGTATTCGATGTCGAATTTGTCACGGAACCTTCTGACCTGCCGCGCCGCTTCATCGAAATCATCCAGATGCTCGTACATCAGGCCTATTATTTCCAGGCCGGATTCTTTGTACTGCTTGTAAAACGGCGCCAGGAAGGCGGCTTCATCATGACAGTTGGGACACCAGCTGCCTGCCAGCGCGATGAGCAGCACTTTGTCCTGAAACCGCGCTTCATCACTTCGCACTATGCGACCGTCGACATCCGGAAACGCCACCACAAAGGGTTGCTCCGTGTCGGTAATTTTGGTGAGCTGGTCCGCATCCGGAAGCACGGCATTGGCATTTTTCATCGCCGTCCACGCTTCATGCCACTGCGTCCCGGACCAGAAATCTCCGGCCAGATGTCCTGCTCCATCCATCGTGGCGCTGAATAAAAAGGCATGTGCACCATCAAATGTCGACAAATGCAGCGTACGATCAGAGACTTCACCGGCCAGAAACCGATAGTCGCCGGTTGGCGTGCGAAACGTCCCGGTTACAACACCGTTTTTCTGCACAAATTCTGCAACTGCCGGCGAAGAAACCCCATCGTCGTCAATAAACTCTACCTCCCATCTGCCGCTAAAATCGGCATTGACGTTCTGGCGCTGCCCAAAAAACCGGTAGTCCGGGCCACGCCGCATGCGCACGGGCATGCGTTGGATTTTCCCGTGACGTTTGATGATTTCCAGTTCGCCGTAAAACTCATCGTCATCGGCGCTCCCGTAAATACGATTGTTGAAAGCAGGAAACTCCAGTTGCACGCCCGCCGGGCCATGCAAAGGTTCGGTCACTGGCACGCGCTCCTGGCCATTGATCACATAAGCATAGACACCGCCCTGCGGTGCGGGCAACACTTCCAGTTGAAACGGTAACACGCCACCAGGCAACGTAACTTCGGCGCGCCACGTGCCCGCACGAAGACCCATGGAAGCGGACTCATCCACGGTGCCGCGCGGATGATCATCACCGCAAGCTACACACAGCAGCAGCAAGGCCGACATCACGGTCACCCTCATGCGGTACCCCTCAATATTAAAATGCCAGGATATCAAACGGTGAATGGTAACACGTGTCCCTCAGTCCCCTGCGTTCCGAGCACTCAATTTGCTCACGACAAAGTCACTGATTTCACGCAGCGCTACCCGCGCTCCGGTGAGATGGCTGGAAAAGATATGAAACACGTGAGGATAGTCGGGCCAGATACGCAGATGAGCTTCGACACCCACCGCGCGTGCTTTGGCAACAACGCGCAGCGTATCGTCGAGCAGAATTTCCGTTGTGCCCACATGAAAAAGCAGCGGTGGAAAATCGTTAAACGCACCGTATAGCGGAGATGCAGTGGGGACTCGTGGATGCACGTTGCCAAGGTACATGTGTGCAGCATCCCGCATTCGGTCAGCCGGCAGCATCGGATCCAGGGCCACATTGTTAGTAACGCTGGTACCTGTTCCACACAGATCTGTCCACGGCGACAGGCACACGGCGCAGGCCGGCAAGGGTAACTCCGCCGCTTGCGCGGCATGCATCAGGGACAGTACGAGGTTGCCGCCTGCGGAGTCACCGGCAATAGCGATGCGTCCGGCACCATGGCGATGCACCAACTCCCGATACACCGCCATCACATCTTCGAGTGCAGCCGGGTAAGGGTGTTCAGGTGTCAGTCTGTAATCAACCGCCACGACACGGCAACGCGTGTGGCGGGCCAGCGGCCTGGTGATGCCCCAGTGGGATCGTGGCGAACAGGCCAAAAACGCACCGCCATGAATGTAAAGCAACACGGTTGTTGCCCCGGAATCTGCGCAGAGCGTTTCGCAGGGGACACCGCCGATATCAGTGTATTCGGCAGTCAGTTCGTCATCAACATGCCCAAACCGATTGACCAGTTGATCAACGCGCAGTCGCATTCTGGCGACACCGTCGGCGTTGGTTTGCAAACCGCGTAAATGAGTTTTTACCGTGGCCCGCAGTAACAGATTCAGTAAGCGACCGCTTACGCCGAGAGGTATGTCTGCTGTACTGGTTAAAGCAGGGGCGTCGATTATTCGGGGGTCGGGCGTTTCACTCACTACGGGTAGAGGAGTCGCGCCGCTGCGTATCTTCAGTTAACAGCGTGTCTTCCGACTCATTGCGCGGGACAACCCGATCATTTAGCCAGGCAATAGTATCCGACCAGATCCGCTCGACATCATCATCTTCGGGAAGGCGCAGCGCGCTTTCGAGTTCAACGGTCAACAGCGGGATACCCTTGAAGACTCCGATGTATCGCCCCATCGAACCGGGATAGGTACCCAGCAGTCGCAATTCCAGTGGCCCCAAATTATCGGGTGGCACTTGCGGTCCGTCGAAATCGACAATTCCATGCGGGGCATGCACAGATATCACCGCGTCGGGTTTGAATGTATCGATTTGTTCGGACAGCCATCGTGATTCTGGCTCACTCAGCGCCGCTGTGCCCGGGTAGCGCCGCTTGCTTTTGCGGGTACGATTGACCCAGTAATCCACCGCTTCCTTCTCCCAGTTCGGAGTTGGAAAGTTTCGATTAAGGTCAACGCCATTGGCGTTCATACGCTGACTTTTTTGCGGCGGCATCAACAGACCATCAGGATTCAGCAGCGGCACGACGCGCCAGTGAAACTGGCCACCATTGAAATCCTGCAGCCATTTGAACACGATCGTCACAGAGCTGTATTCGTCTCCGTGTATGCCACCGACCAGCAGTACCCGACCGGCCGTTGGTCCGGAAGCGGGTTTAAAATCACGGTAGGCAATTACTTTGCGTTTATTGGAGTATGCACCGCTGTGATCAAGATCGCTGTTGATACACGCTGTGTAACTGATTGACGATAGCTTTTCATCAATCTGCCGGCATAGTTGATTAACGTCGTACAAATTCAGCAAATAATTGCGAAAGGAGTCCAGCTTATCAAGCGCCGGTGAAAAGTGCGGTGATTCGTCAACCGGTGTCATTACCGCCGTCGGTGCCCACACATCGGCAGCCTGCACGTTGATTGCCTGGGCAGAAAAAAAACAGCTGAGCAAGATTGTCACTGCCATCAGCCCTGCCGATGACGGTTGCGATATTTTCATAAGTGGTTTGCAAACCAGACATATAATAATCAGACTGAAAGTTAGCAAATGATGCCCGTCTGCGCCACTATTCGATTCACAAAACACGGTACAATGTTGCCGAATTCACCAAATTTAGCCAACTTCTTCAAAAGAATAGAGAAACCGATGACCAAAAGGAACATTTTGTGCGCATTTTTCGTCATTTTTTGCGTCACATTGAGCGCAAGGAGCGATGCCCGTACCGCCTACGTTGATGACAAGCTGGAAATCACGTTGCGTACCGGCCAAAGCACTCAAAACTCCATTATCCGCATGCTCGGCAGCGGTGAGAAACTCGATGTGATCGAAGTCAATGATGACACCGGATATGCGCGCGTAACGGCAGCTGACGGCACTGAAGGTTTTGCACTGGCACGGTTTATTACGTATGAACCCATTGCCCGTGACAAATTGATCGCGGCCAATCGACGCCTGGAGCGCAATGCGGAGAAAATCGCCACGCTGGAGGCCGAACTGCGCGAGATCAAGTCACAAAATTCTGACTACAGCCAGTCGCAAACCGACCTGGAAACCGACAATAGTCAATTGCGCGATGAACTTGCAGAAATTCGACGTACCGCTGCAAGTGCTTTACAAATTGCAGACGAAAACCAGACACTGAAAACCAGGGTCGCAAACCTGGCTGCGCAGATCACGGACCTGGAACAACGTAACGCTGTACTCGCTGAGCGTAGTCGTCAGACCTGGTATGTCGCCGGTGCCGGTACACTTGGGTTCGGGATTCTTGCCGGGCTCATTCTGCCGCGTATCCGCTTTAAAAAGCGCTCAAAATGGGGCGATCTTTAAGCCACGGCCGAAACCGGCATCACCCTGACCGACTCACCAAACCTGTTGTGCGTTACTCGGAGCGTTGATATCGCCAGGCAAGCGCATAAGGCCAGGAGTGACTATCGGCTGCCGGTGACATTAAGCGTAGTTCATAATGATGTCCGGCCTGCAAATCGATACGCAGGTTTTCCGTGGTGTCATCGGCACCGACAGACTCAGCAATGACAGTATCTTGTTCGCCTGTTTCAACGATACACAAATCGTAATTGACAAGGTGAGCTTCGAGTTCACCAGACTTTGTGGCGTGAAGTTGCAGCAACCACACCAGGCTGACAGTCAGCCTGCCATCATGCAACGGTGACAGGGCGTACCGGCCGGTTTTACGGGTAGCCGTATCGTCAATTCCTGAGACGTAGTCAAAACCTGTCATGGAGTCTTCCGACGTCAGTATCTGTTCTGATGCCGCGACATTGAGCATCCCCATGCCGTAGCGTTTATCGAGCCCGTTGGCCGCAGTACCGGCGCGACCGAAAGTGTATTTGAGAATGTCTTTCTTGTTCCTGAAGGTAAAATCGGCGCTGGCCCCGGCCAACAACAGGGCTTTCACGAGTTCTACCGGCAGTGTTCTGGCGCCGGCGCGCGGTGGCGCAACGAC
>JABDLQ010000075.1 GCA_013002925.1 Gammaproteobacteria bacterium
TGCTTTAACGGTTTTTACGCACCCTGCTATATTGAGCACCTGTTTGTTCTGTGACGCGATGGTGTAACCTGAGTGCCGTGAAGAAATTCAATAATAAAAACATCGTGTGCGTACGCCGTTTCACCGATCGATTCCGGCACGGCGATGAGACAGCCATTGACGGGTGTTTAGTGCAGCGGCTTGTGCTTCTGGGCAGCCTGCTACTGGTGACGGCTACCTCAATAGCAGACGAGGCGGACGCGATGCTTCCGCTGAACATGGGTAACCGCTCCCCTTTTGTCGCTGTATTTATTGCGCCACAATTGATTGCCATTCCCCCACATACCAGCGGGCATCAATGGAGTATCAGTCTGGATGGCGCAAGTCACTCGCTGATAGAAACACAGGCGAATCAGAATCTCGCACTGGATGGCGAAACCTGGCGTGCGGAACTGGCGTGGAGTTACCGGCCGGCGACACGTTGGGTATTGCATGCGTCTATACCCTGGCTATCGCATTCCGGTGGACGACTGGACCCGTTTATTGATCAATGGCACGAGCTCACCGGCCTGCCGGATGGTGAGCGGCCGGGGCAACCCCGCAACGGACTGGAATTTACACTGCAAACACCAAACGAAACCTTGCGTCTGGGGTCCGCCGCTAACGGCCCGGGTGATCTGACACTGGGCGCAATGTATCAGTGGTCGACAAGCGCATCGAGTCAGACCTGGATACATGCTGACGTTAAACTCCCCACCGGTTCAATAAGCAAATTTACCGGCAGCGATGGCACCGACATTGCCCTGTCCCTTGAGCATCGCCGAATCCTGGTGATTGGCCGGCATCGTACCGAACTTGCTCTGCTGACCGGATTTATCCGGACCGGATCGATGGGCAAACTGGAACGACTGCAAAAGCCCCAGCAGACATTTGCCACGGTGCACTTCGGAGCAACGCCGGCTTCTGGTTTGGCGCCTGAACTGCAGCTGCGCTGGCGAAGCGCCACGTACACAAGCGCCACGGACCATCTTGGTGAGCCCTCTCTTGCCATCGACGGCGGCCTGCGATGGCAAACGCGACAAGGCGTGTTTCAGGCCGGTATCAGCGAAGACATCAAAGTCGACTCAGCTCCGGATGTGGGCTTTTATCTGCGCTTTACTCGCCCTCACTTTTCGAAATAATCGCATCCACAGTGCCCTGTGCCAGCGGGTGATACCCCGGCCGTGCGAGCGCATAAACACGCTCTGCAAACTGCCGGTTTTCGGGTGTTTTAACCAGCTCTTGATACAACGGCACGATCAGTTTCCGGCGCCCAATGCGGATCAGATACTCCTCCAGCTGAGAATACGCCGGGGCATAGTTATTTCTGATCACATGCCGAAACCAGCTATGCGCGATTTCACTGTTAGTAGAGCGGGTCAGGTCAAAAGCCGCGTCCAGCGCTCTGAGATCTTCAGTGGACAATGTCGTTGGCAGATTGTTTAAAAAATACAGCCATTCATGCACGCTCCAACCCCTGGTGTCAATCTCATCCAGGCCCATCATGCGATCGACCCAGGCAGACGACAGTGTGTCGATACTGCTGAATGCATCGGATTCCGGCACCATGTCAGTGCTTGGCAACCCCCCGGCAAACACCCATTGATCGATTTGTGCGCGCGTGACTTTACCCGGATGACGACTCATCAGTTCCGCGTCAAGGTACGCCAAAAATTCGTCGGTGGTAATGCTGGTAAACGCAAACTTGTCGAAATATTCACGCAAAAAAACATCGAATGCTTCGCGACCGTATTGTTGTTCAAGCCAGCTCAAAAACATTTGCCCCTTGGTATACGGGACATTACTGAACACATCGTCGGGGTCGCGTCCGGTGCTATCGATCGCCAACATCTGATCGTTGATATCCAGCGTTGCCATCTGTTCCCTGAGGCCCTGCAAATCGAGATAATACTCCATGTCAGCACGAGCTTTGCCATACACCGCCTCCATGATTCGCGTGGTCAGAAACGACGTAAACCCTTCGTTCAACCACAGATCGCGCCAGGTCGCATTCGTTACCAGGTTTCCCGACCACGAATGAGCCAGCTCGTGGGCAATTAATGACACCAGGCTTTTGTCACCGGCGATCACCGTTGGCGTAATAAAAGACAAGCGGGGGTTTTCCATGCCACCAAACGGAAAACTTGGCGGCAGTATCAGCAGGTCATAACGCCCCCAACGATAGGGACCATAAAGTTTTTCGCTGATTTGCAGCATGCGTTCGGTGTCGGCAAATTCCCGCGCCGCGGCCTGGGCAATATCCGGCTCGGCAAAAACCCCGGTGCGCTCACTCATCGGGACAAACACCAGATCACCAACCCCGAGTGCAATCAGGTACGAGGGAATCGCCTGCGGCATTTCAAACTGGTAAATCCCGTCAGGGTGCAGCGCATTTGAGGTGTCGTTCGCTGCGCTCATGACGGCTCGCAATGCAGCCGGCACGCGGACGGTTGCGGTGTACGTCATGCGCACACCGGGGGTATCCTGCAATGGAATCCAGCTGCGCGCGTGGATCGCCTGGGATTGCGTGAATAAAAACGGATGCTGTTTGCCCGCCGTTTGTGCCGGTTGCAACCACTGCAATCCGGAAGCCTCTGGTGAAGTCCGGTAAGCAACAGTCACCAGCAGCTTGTTTTGGCCAGTATCAGGCAACCGGATCACCAGCGCCCGGCCCAGGTTCGGATCCTCCGGCCGCAGATCCCAGGTGGCCGCCTCGAGTTTGTCATCAGCCCCAATTGAAACACTCTCAATGTCGAGTCGTCGCGTATCCAGTACCACCTCATCGGCACCCTGTTCGCGCTCGATCATCAGGGCGGCCTTCCCGGTGAGCACCTGCGAATCAAAGTCGACTGCGATATCCAGGTGTGCAGACACTACCCGCGCTTCATCCGGGCGCGCGAACGAATGAACATCCTTATATTCATAGGATGAAATCGCGTCAGCGTCAGCTCTTGCAATCTCGTCCGATGCCGGTGAAGCTGCGTCTGATTTGATCTCGGTTGCGGCCTCATCGGCAGGATTCTGACCACAGGCCAACAGGCTGCACACAGCCATAACCAGCCCTGCTGATTTGAGAGTTTTCATATGTACTACCTTTGTAATGTCAGGTGACTACCAGATTTTGACACGCTCTTGTGCCGGGCGGAAAAGCCTGTCTCCGGGCATTACATTAAACGCCGCATAAAACTCCGGCATGTTGGCGACGATCCCGTTGACCCGGTATTCGCTGGGTGAATGGGGATCCGTCAACAGGCGCCGACGCAACTCGTCTTCCCGGTATAAGCGACGCCACACCTGTGCCCACCCCATAAAGAAGCGCTGGTCGCCCGAGTAGCCGTTGATCACCGGGGCCTCTTTGCCGTTCAGCGACAATCGATAGGCGCGATAAGCCATGGTCAGGCCCGCCAGATCACCAATATTCTCACCCAAAGTGAGCTCGCCGTTAACGTGCAACCCGTCAACCGGGCTGAACGCGGCATATTGGGCAACCAGGCCATCTGCACGCCGTTTGAACTCCTGGGCATCCTGCTCGGTCCACCAGTCGCGCAGCGTGCCATCGCCATCAGACTTGCGACCCTGATCGTCAAAACCATGGCTAAACTCGTGCCCGATGACGGCACCGATCCCGCCGTAGTTGACCGCATCATCTGCTTCAACATTAAAAAACGGCGGGCGCAAAATTGCCGCCGGAAAAACGATTTCATTCATCGACGGGTTGTAATACGCATTGACCGTTTGCGGCGTCATAAACCACTCGGTGCGATCAATCGGACCACCCAGCTTGTTGAGCATGCGCTCATACTCCAACTCCGCCGAGGCCAGCATGTTTGCGACCAGGTTGTCCTCGGTAAGCTGCAGGCCGGAATAGTCTTTCCACTTGTCGGGATACGCAATTTTGGGGGTGAATTTGGCAAGTTTTTTCTGTGCCTGCACTTTGGTATCAGCGCTCATCCATTCCAGCGTGTCAATGGACGCGGCAAATGCGGCGCGCAGGTTGTCGATCATCTGATCCATCCGGGCTTTGGACTCCGGTGCAAAATATTTCTCGACATACAGCTTGCCGACCGCCTCTCCCAACGTTGCATTTACTGCGGCAACCCCCCGTTTCCAGCGCGGACGATTTTCCTCCACACCACGTAATGTGCGGCTGAAAAAATCGAAATCCGCATCCACAAAATTCTTGCTGAGATAGGGTGCGGCCTGGTCGATTACCTGCCAATTCAAATACTGACGCCAGACGGATAACGGAGTTTCTGCGACAATTTTGCCTAATGCTGTCAGGTAGTCCGGTTGCCGCACCACAAAATAATTCTCAGCACCAATGCCGGCGCCATTAAGAAACGCCTGCATATTCAGGTCAGAATTATGGGAGGTTAACCTCTCTTTTGACAGGCGATTATAAGTCGCATTGCGATCGCGGTTACGCACCCGGTCCCATTGCGCCGCGGCGAGCCGGGTTTCCAGCGCAAGAATATTCGCAGCGGCTTCCCGTCCCTTTGAAAGACCCGCCATGGCAAAGACGCGCTCGATATGCGCAACAAACTTTTCCCGTGCATCCAGAAACTTTTCCGTATCCTGCAGATAGTAATCACGGTCCGGTAAACTCAGGCCGGATTGGCTTAGATAGGCGATATACTCGGTTGTGTTACCAGCGTCCTGATTCACCCAAAACGCCAGCGGGCTGCCAAACCCGAACCGCTGGGCCTGTCCAAAATAGTCCATCAACTGAGATTTGTCGGACACTGCGTGAACCTGCGCAAGCCACGGTCGCAACGGTGTTGCACCGGCAGCCTCCACTGCCTCCTCGTTCATAAAGGCACGGTAAAACTTTCCGATGCGCTTCGCATCGCTGCCAGCGGGACCGGCGGATTGCGCGGCATGATCGATGATTTCTTTTTGCTGTCGTTCGGAGACATCGAACAACTCTGTAAACGAACCATAATTTGATTTATCCGCCGGGATCGTGGTTGAAGCCAGCCACTTGCCGTTTACATGACGATAGAAATCGTCCTGGGGGCGAACGCCGGGATCCATGTTGGCAACGTCGATGCCCAGGCTCAGCGTACCAGAGCTACTCGCCTTGCCGGATGGATCAGTCGTGGTCTCGGCAGTCGGGCGCGATGCCGGATTCGAGCTACAGGCACCTGCAAACAGGACCGTAACCAATGCGAGTACTGGAAGTTTATACATGGAATATTCTGCCTTTGACTGCGGTTGAATCAGGCAGCAGAGAATATCACGACCGGCATGCTGACAGGCCACTGGATGCATTCGGCAAACGTGCAATCCAGTACATCCGGCTGTCTATGCCAGCTCCTCGCCGTCGCACAGCTGGTCGGCGCCGGGCGCATCTAGCTGAGCTGCACAGGCTCCTTGATGTAGTGCAGCTGGTAAGAGCCAATGGTGATAATGTCGCCGTGCTCCAGGCTGTATTTTTTTATGCGCTTACGATTGACGTAGGTGCCATTCATGCTGTCCAGATCGAGGACGTAATCGTCCTTTAGCACCGTAAAAATCTGCGCATGATGGCGGCTGGAGTTTTTGCAATCGAGGCGGATATCACAATCGTGTTTGCGCCCGATGGTAACCCGACGTTTATTGAGTTTGTATTCGCCCACCTGCTCGCCTTCCCGCATGATCAGAATACGGGCGGCCTGCACTTCCTGAAGTGTCCGTAGCGTCGGTGTGGGCATTGGGTCGCTTTCCATTTCCAAGCTCTAAACAATAGCACCGATTTCAGTGCTTTACATACCATTCATCGTGGCGTTCCACACGGGCCATCACTGCACGGCAGCATTGGCCCGGGCAAAAGCGCTTTCGCAAAACCCGAGGCAGTGCACACCCAAACTATTGATATTTAAGTATTTGAACCAATGCTGTCGCGACATGCCTGCACCCTCTGAGCATAACAAACTCATCTCACAACAAATTGCGACCCACGTCTCACTCCGCACTCACTGCGCTGCAAGGCGCCCATGGCGTTTGCCATCCTGGCGCGGGTGCCGGGTGTTGCTTATCGATGTGCTGATCCAAACCATTAGCATCGACCGCAACGCCGCAATACCTTGACAGGCCAGCCCTCGGTCCTGCCAATAAAAGGCTGCTCTGAAGCTGCGTAAACCTGAAACTGCACAGGCCGCTGACGACCATGGTGAATCGATGCCTCCGCGGTTTGCGCGCATTGGAAACCTAACGACGGTTATGTGTGAAAGAACCGGTTTGACTCATAAGAAATTGTCGTGGCGCTAAGCATTACCGCAAGTGTCCGGGGCAACACGGCGTATTGATGGAAATTTACCCATTTACCCGACAACCAACGGATTTCGACTATACTCTTGCCATGCAAAAGATCTTGTTGATTGGCGGAGTGCTGATGATTGTCGCGGGCCTCGCCTGGCCCTGGCTAAAGAACGTGACGCCCGGCCGCCTGCCTGGCGATTTCATCATTGAAAAAAGCGGCTTCAAAGTATTTGTTCCGATCACGACCATGATTGTTATAAGTATTGTTTTAACCCTGATTTTGTGGTTTTTCCGGAAATGAGCGGGCACGTCGTTACTGCGCATCGAATGACCACGTCAATCCCGAAGGAAACCCATGAGCAGCGATGACCCGTTACACTCGAGCGTTCTGATCCAAAATGATGCCATCGTCTTTGGCTTGCTTGCAGCCACGCTGGCAGCAATTTTTTATGCCGAGAAACACCCGTCCTTCAGGAGGTTTTTCGACTACGTTCCCACCTTGCTGCTGTGCTATTTCGTGCCGTCGTTTTACACGTCACTGGGGCTGATCGATCCGGAAACCTCGCGCTTGTACTTTGTTGCGTCACGCTATCTGCTGCCGGCCTGCCTGGTTTTGCTGTGTCTGAGCATCGATCTGCCGGCCATCATCAAGCTTGGCCCAAAAGCCCTGATTCTGTTTCTGGTGGGCACCTTTGGCATCATTATCGGCGGGCCTATAGCTCTGGCCATTGTCGGTTATTTTCAACCACAGATGCTTGGTGGCAATGCACCCGACGCCGTGTGGCGCGGCCTCGCCGCACTCGCAGGAAGCTGGATTGGCGGTGGTGCCAACATGGCCGCCATGGAAGTCCTGTGGAGACCACCGGGCGACCTGTTTTCACGCATGGTATTTATTGATCTGCTGTTTGCCAATCTGTGGATGGGTGTTTTGCTGTTCATGGCGAAACGGGCCGAAGTCATGGACGCGAAAACCGGAGCGGATGTTGCCGCCATCGAAGAGATCAAACTGCACGTCATGGAATTCGAGCGCACGCATGCACGGATTCCAACGTTTCACGACTTGATGTATGCAATCGGTGTCGCATTTGGTGTAACGGGACTGGCCCATGCGACCGCCAGCGTGCTGGGGCCCTGGATCGCCGCCAATTTTCCCGTTCTGGAAAAAATGTCTCTCGGCAGCACGTTTTTCTGGCTGATCATTTTGGCGACCCTGGGCGGTATCCTGCTGTCCTTTACCCGGGTACGCAATCTGGAAAAAATCGGCACGACCAAAATTGGCTCGGTTATGCTGTATTTTCTGGTCGCTACCATTGGCATGAAACTCAATATTGCGGCTGTATTTAACGCAGAAACCCTCCACATCATGTTGCCGCTCATTGCGGTCGGTGGTATCTGGATCTCGATCCACGCCAGCCTGTTACTGATTTTCAGAAAAATATTGAATGCACCGGTGTTCTATATGGCCGTGGGCAGCCAGGCGAATGTCGGTGGTGCAGCATCGGCGCCGGTGGTCGCAGCAGCTTTTCACCCCTCTTTGGCCCCGGTGGGGGTTCTACTGGCAGTGTTTGGCTATGGTATCGGCACGTTTGCCGCCTACCTGTGTGCGGTGCTAATGCAGTTCGTGTCCGGTGGTTTGTAGGCCAGGAACTTCACCGCAACGTCGCAAGCGTGCGCTGTCATCAGCCACCACAATCAAGGGTTATTGCGCGGCGGCTGGCGACAACGCAACTCCGGAGCGTTGTCGATGAAATTGCTACTGGTCTGATGCCACGTAAATAAGACCGCAAATAAGACAGGCATTCACCGGCGCAAAGCGGACAGCCTGGGGTTCGTTTTCGTTTATTCTGTCGGCGCACAGCGCGGCTCCTGTGCGGTGATTGTCAGCAAGTTGACATACATTTTCTTTTCCGCATAAAAAACGGCGCTCAGTGGCGCCGTCGTAGTATAGATGGTCTGCAGTGTTAACGACGCGGTCGCAGCAGTCCCAGCAACGCACCGCCGAGCAACCAGAATGCACCGGGCAGCGGTACGACAGCCGCCTCGCCAAGCACCCTGACATTATCAAATTTACCGAAATCGTTTTCACCACCATCCAGCCAAAAGGCAATCCATACCTCGGACTGACCGGCAGCAGCAGACAGCGCGTACATGGCGTTGCTAAACGTATTATCGGCAGCAAATCCAGCTAACTCAATCCAGCCAGCACCCCAGTTAAAATCGCCATCGGTGCCGCCGTCGGATGCATTGCGCAAGTCAATCTGCCGATCAGTGAAGCCTGCGTTACCGGCAGTGATGTCGCCGACAAAATAGCCCACCCTGAGGCGATCGCTGGCACTCACACTGAAGGTTCGCCAGTCGAATGACAGCGTTAGATTTGTATACAGACTGGCATCGAAACGAAACATCAGACCGGCATCGTCTTCGGCAAAGCCGGTTGGTGTGGGGTTGGTATACCCACCGTTTTCCTGCACGCCGACATCCTGGGCGATCGTGCCGCCGTCAGGTCTTTCGAACCGCACGCCATACCAGTTTTCATCCGTATTGAAAGATGCCGCTGTTGGCACCCCATACAGCCGCGGATCATGACCTGAAAAATCATCGTTCACGCTGTCAAAGGTTTCGCTGAATAACAAAGTCTGTGTTGCGCTCGCGGATACACAAAATATGCTCGCGGTCAGCAGCGCCAACAGAGCCAGTGTGCGGTTGATTGTTGTCATTATTTGTTACCCTGGTCCAATCCGAACAGCGTGCCACCGCACCTGTCCCGTTCAACTCAAATTATTATGCGAACCGCGCTGCAACTTCAAAACCCTACCCACACAACTTGAACATCGTGCGAACAGCTGGTGCAGCGCCGTGAGGCCCCCGCCTTTATTCTGGCCAATCTGTGCTCCGATGGCAAACCGGACTTAATCGCTATGTTGTTGATTTACCGATAACTTAACAATAATGCCAGACCCCGTCTGCGGCCGCCGGCGATTCATGTCACGCAGATTTCCCGGTACCGGGAAACTCTGTGACCTATCTGGTTGAAAACACTGCGATCCGTAAGCACACGATAATTCACCGACAAGCGCTGCGTGTGCGCCGATAACTGCAGTCGACACTTACCCCCGTCACATCAATTTTCCTGACACTGAACTGCTGTTGGCTTTTTTATTTATAATGTTGCGCAAATCCCACTGAGGTAGGACACCCACAAACGAATCGGTGTTGAACCCGGACATTGGGCCTGACCACCCACCATCGAGGCGGGACATCCACGCCTGGAATGCCTCTGAGCCGGGACACCGACGCTGGGAATGCCTCTGGTCTGAGGCATGACACCCACAAACGAATCACGACATCCGCGTTTGGAACCGAGTCGCGACACCAATGAACCCGGCCCGGACTCCCAGGCCACGTGATCGTGTGGCTCTGCCCTCGCCCGTCATGCCCGCCGGCTGGATGCCGTCCTTGCGCACGAACCCCCCAGACATCGCCGGGGTCAGGAGATTCTTCAGATCAAATCGTCGACCCAGTCATCTGCAACGACCATCAGGCGTTCTGTGTACGCTGCACCCCGACGGACATCAACACAGACAGGCCTCTGGCCGGCAGGCGCAACCGCCGCGCAAAAATCGCCTGCGTGTTGGTCATCACCCAGCCTGGCGGCGGGCGGCTCCAGCCAGCTTGCCTTGGGCTTGAAGACCCACTCCGATGGATGGATTGCGCGCGCCGCGCTGAGGGTACACCAGGTGCCCCGTTCGTGATCGTCGGTCAGCAAATCGCTTCCGCTTGAGGGTCCATCAAAGTCCAGCGGGTAAAACAGCCTTCCTTTCACGATTGTGCGCACCCGGTCCAACCGAATACCGAGGCCCTTTAAAAGGCGAACGGCCGCCGGGGTCTGTCCAAGTGTTGCCTGTTGATGGACCAGATGCTGCTCCTTGCGCAGCAACCGGTCGCGCTTGCCAGGACCCACCCACTCGAGCTGGTGGCGGGCGACAGGTTGCGCTACACCCAGATAAAATTTGCTGGCAATTTCCCAATGTTCAGTCTCGCCAGTCAGTTTGTTAGCGACGAGAAAATCAAATTCGCCGACCGTACGGCCATCGTTATGACACTGCAATCTACGGTGCAACAGCTCATAATCCTCCGAATGAGACAGCCAGAATTCGATCAGCCGCTCAAATCGGGCACCCAGGCGTCTGTCGTTTTCGTCGCTCAAAAACTGCTGCAAGGGGTCAGGCTCCCGGTCAAGTGCCTGCAACCATGCGTGCGTACGCCGCTCCTGGGTACGACACCAGTCCGCGTCAGGCCACAGTGCAGGGTCATTGCCACGCAGCATCAGGGGAGCCGCAATTGCCCACGCCAATTCGCGCACGGGGGCATTGACAAAGTTCGCCGCGGATTCCGACCCTGACCAGGACGCTGTCACGGCATATTCTCCCGCATTGTATTGATATCAACACTCCCATCGCTTCGGTCTGGCTACCACGTACTGTGTGACCGGATCATCAACTGGTCAGCGCACCCATCATAATGAAATTGCAGGCCAACTGCGCGCGACATAGGCCTCGGCGGGTTCCTGCTACTGCACTATGGGTATGGCAGCGAACTCGTATCGCCGCTATTCTACAGGTCTGTTCCCAGCCACCGGATCGACACAATGATATCCAGGTTTTTCCTGCAAACAATCTTAAGTGTGCTCACCAGCGCACTGATCCTGTCCGCGTGCGAAAGTGCACCTTCCGGGGATGCACTCGATGAACCGCTGCTTGGAAAGTTTGAGCGTGACACCCTGCACATTGCTACGGCCGATGGCGAGCGCATTGAATTCGCAGTGTATCTTGCGCGCACTGCTGAACAAATGCAGCAGGGGCTGATGTTTGTGCG
>JABDLQ010000276.1 GCA_013002925.1 Gammaproteobacteria bacterium
GTTTTGGATCGATAAGAGCCCATCCCTTGCCTATCTCCGATTGACCGATATCAGATCGTGCACTGCCTTCGAAAATACCAATTGTCCCAGCAACAAACAATATTTTGAAGGTCACCTTCCCCCTTGAGAAACTCCCGTTAGACAAGTCCTACCTGGACGAGCTATGAAAAGAGCTCCATCAACTTTAGTTACACACCGAGTGTTTTGATTATCTGGTCGGGCGGCTGACTTGACCCCAAATTAACTGCCGGGCATGCAACCGCGGCCGCAGCAAAGCGACCATCGTGAGAAAGGCTGATCTGTAGATTCGCAAGAACATTGCCACTTTGCATGATCCGGGGTGGTCCGCGGTGCTGCCCGATAGCTGGACGGTCGACCTGAACATCGTTCCAGCCTGACTGAGCGAGCAAGGACAGAGCGAGCAGCCGGGCTGCGATCGACTCGTCGGACAGGTTCCCGGACTGTTGCATTTTTACGAACGATGCGTTGCTACCCAGTTTACGGATTGTACCTACGCTGTACCTGGCGGGTTCTGCGGAAGATGTGGTGATGCAATGTATCCAGTCAGGAGTCCATTCCCATAAGACCGGGATTTTCTGACGACCATGACACACTTGGCCGGTCGCCGTAGTTCGATGCTCTGAAGAGGTTAGTGGCGTTTCGGATTCGACGACAAAATGCCGGTGAATGAAGGCCAATTCGGGCTGGTCCTTCGTGAGCGCTTTGTAGGCGGCTTCCTTCGCTGCCCACAAGGCCCAGAATGCAAGGTGCCGATCGTCGGCGATGTCCAGAAGTTCGAGTTCCGGGTCCGCGAGTACACGGTTTACATAGTGAGGATTGGTCGCGCTGGACCGATTGCAAGCGCTACCCAAATCAACAACATCATTACCGAGCGGCAAGGGGGCTGGCAAAGAAGCGATCCTCCATAGTTTTTAGCTGGGAGACAATTTGCGTCGCCAGATCGCGAGTCTCACGAAGGCCCTTCAGCGCGGACTTCGGTTTGATGACTTCGAGATCGACAAAGAACCGTTCGCTCCTGTTCGGCCAGTCTGCAAAACCGCCAAATTTCATACCGCGCAGGTATACGCACAAAACGGTCGCATCCGGCACCATGCGCAGCAAGGCGCCACTGGCATAGGAATAATCGTTATCGTCTACCCGACCGCTGCGGCTGCGCTTACCCTCCGGAAAAATCGAGATGATGTCGCCGCGTTCGAGCACATACCGCATCTTGTCCTGCGCTCGCTGGCTCTCTTCCCTGGACGCGCCGCGCGTCACAGGAATGCAGCGTCCCAGATAACAGGTGAGCCGCCAGATAAAGGAATGATTGAAGTTTTTGAACTCGGGCAAATTCCACGGCAGTGCAGAGACATGCATCAGGTAGCCGCCCATGGAATTCAGGATTGCTCCCTGGACGATCGAGTCGATTAGCGTGAGATGATTGGTACACAACAGCATCGCACCCGGGTGTTGCTGCCGGATTTCGCGATAGCGACGGCGCACTTCAGACAGTTCATGGGCAGAAAACTGATAGCGCCAGTAAAATAATGCATAAATTACTGGCGCAAAGACGATCAGCAGAAAGTAAGAAACGATCCGCTGCGTCTCGAGTGCAGCTTTATCCCACATATCAGCCGTGTCAGCTGGTCTTCTGGACAATCAGCTGCACCGCGTCGCCGACCGTTGCAATATTATCGGCCGCCTCATCCTCGACCTCAATATCGAATGCATCTTCAAACTCCAGCATGATATCTACCAGCCGCGCGGAGTTAACCTCCAGGTCGTCAAGAATGTTGGTGTCACGCGAAATTGCTGCAAGTGCATCAGCGTTCTTGGCAAATGGCGTAATTACGCCGACAACTTTTTCATAGACTTCTGCTTCACTCATTTTTACGTCTTCCTCTGTACTAGTGGTGATTAGTCCTGCCATTTCTTCAGCAAGACACAACCATTGACATCGCCAAACCCGAAACTGGACTTGGCAATAATATGACCATCAAATGGCCGGGTTTTCTGCACTACCGATGACTCGATGCTTGCGATTTCCGGATGCAGGTCCTCGCAGTTCAATGAGCCATGGATGAAACCATGATAAAGCTGCAGTGTAGCGGCCACGCATTCGAGGCCACCGGCCGCGCCCAATCCATGCCCTACCATCGATTTGGTGGAGTTGATCAGTGGAAAGTCTGCCGCGGACACGCCGAGTGCATTCTGCCAGTTGGCGATCTCCTTGGGGTCTGCAAACGTTGCGGTCAGGTGACCGTTAATAGCATCGACTTCTGACGGTGCAATCCGGGCCAACTCCAGGGCGCCCTGAATACAGCGGATCACGCCCTCCGGGTTGGGCGCGGTCATCGAACCGCCGCCGCGATGACCGCCGCAGTTGACGTAGCCGCCAGCCACCTCGGCATATATCCGGGCACCGCGTTGCAAAGCGCTGTCGAGACTTTCCAGCATCAAAAACCCGGCACCGGAGCCAGGAATAAAACCGGCTGCCGAAGCGCTCATTGGTCGGGAGGCTTTTTCAGGGGCGTCATTACTGCGCCGGTTAAGTACGCGCATGGCGTCAAAACCAGACCAGATATAGTGGCTCGCGGCTTCAGCGCCACCCGCGATCATGCGTTTTGCACGGCCTTCGCGGATGTGCAGGAATGCATTTACCACCGCCTCCGTGCCGGTGGTGCATGCGCTGCTGTTTGTTGTCACCTGGCCACCGAGTCCAAGGATCCCTGCCAGTTTGGCGGACACGGAACTCGACATGACCTGTTCGACCAGCGTTGAACCCAGCCGTCGCACCTTGCCGGCATTCACTTTGGGGATCAGTTTTTCGGCTGTTGTGTCCATGCCGCCGATGCCCGTTCCGATGATTGCGCCAGTGTCCCAGTCGACCTCTGAATCGGGTGACGGCTCAGCCAGGCCGGCATCACGCCAGCAATCGATACCGGCAATCGCGGTATAAATCATCGACTGGTTCATGGCGAGCAAGTCTTCATCCGTCAGGTAATCATGGGCCAGCGTCTCAACGCCCTGCGGGGCGCCCGCTACCTGGCAGGCAAATTTGTTTTCCGCCATTTTTTCGATAAACCGAATGCCGGACACACCATCACGCAGCGCGCGCTCATAGGCCGTTAAGCCATGTGCATTGGGCGCCAGAACCCCCATGCCGGTAATCACTACTTTATGCGTCATTCCTGATACCTACTCCTGCTAATGTGCCCTCGGCGGCTAATTCACCATTGGCCAGATATAGCTCAACCTCACATTTAAGTTTCATACGTCGAAAGAAAATTTTTCGCCCCTTGATGGTTACTGTTTCTCCTGGTAACACCGGTCTCAAAAACTCTACCTGGCATTCGCTGAAAAAAGTTGTCCACTGCTGTAGCTCATCGGCATCGACTTTCAGGCTGGTCAGATACAAACCCAGTGCGACCACGCCAGTTTGCGCCATCGCTTCGGTAAGTATTACACCCGGCGTTACCGGGTTGCCTGGAAAATGCCCCACATAGAAAAACTCATCGTCGCGAAAACGATAACGACCGACTATGTGCTCTTCGTCCAGTTCGATGATCTCGTCCAGAAACCGAAACGGTTTTTGCTGCGGTACGGCAGCGAGTATTTGTGCCGGGGTCATGTGATCAATCTCATGGTATTAACCTCGTGCGGGTGCGCAGGCGTCATCGTTTGAGTACTCCCCCGGTCGAATTTTTGGAGCGCGCCGGATAATCGTCATAACGAATACCATCAAACACGCCAACGCGTGCATCACTGACCGAGTAGATCTGTTCACCGTCAACTGCAACAGTGCCGTTGCCGATCACAACCGCGTTGCCCTGAATACTCGAGTATCGACGGATACTCACATCATAGGTGACCATCGTGTCATGCGGCCGGATCTGCCCGAAGAAATCAACCTCCTTGCATCCGAGGGCGCGGCCAGAACCGGTAGCACCACGCAGCGCACAGTACATGCCAAGTAACTGCCAGATCGCATCGACGCCAAGACAGCCGGGCTGCACCGGATCATTGCTGAAGTGACACAGAAAATACCAGGCGTCCAGATCGATATCCTGTTCCGCCACAATGCGGCCGCGTCTGCCGTTGTGTTCAATCGTAATTATGCGATCGAACATCAGCATCGGCGGCGCAGGCAGTGACGGAATCGCATTTGGCGCATCATCCAGAAGTGTCTGCTTTGCCCATGCGAGCAGCTGAGTTTTGTCCAGCTGGCTGCATTGCAGGAAGTCTTCGTATTTCATTATGCAGCGGCCTCCCCGGAAGATTCCATCAGGACACCCCCCCAGCTAAGACCAGAGCCGACGACATTCAAAATAAGCGCGCCGCCGTTTTGCAGTTGCTCCCAGTTTTGGGACAGCACCGTTGGCGCACCGGCGGCGCCACAATTGCCGAA
>JABDLQ010000093.1 GCA_013002925.1 Gammaproteobacteria bacterium
TGGTGGCGCAAATGGTATAAACGCAACGCATTGGATCAAAGCGACTCTGCGGGCGTTGATACAGCGCAGTTTCCCCTTGGTGTGCCGGGCTACGGGCAGCTGGGAAATCCCGCCGATGATATCGAACCGAGCAACGACCCAGGTCCGAAATCCGATGCAACGCAAGCGAGTGAGACTCTCAAAACACGCGTAGCGCGGCGCGACAGGCGCATCGCCATGCTAAAACGACGCCTCAAGAAACTGAACAAAGAGCTTAAAAGCAAGCGGGGCCATCGTAAAAAGATACGCGCCAGTTCTTCGGCACGGGACATGGAGACGTCGAAAAAGCAGCTACAGGAAAAAGATGAGATTATCGCGGCACTGGAAGAAATCGTGACCGAGAACCGTGAGAAATGGTTGCATCAGGACGCCAACGAAGCTTTGTTACACAGTAAAATTGAGGCACTGTCGACTGATCTGGATCTCGCGATGAAATTACTGGATGAGCGCCAACGAGATATGGGCTGAATTCTGCTAACGTGCCGCAAACACACAAATTATTGTTTGCCCGTCTTTTTATGTCGAATGTAAGACATTAATTCCAGCACTATTTATGTGAGTTTCATCACACATTACAAAGTCCCAATGGCGTAAAACTGTTGTTAGTTTTGAAAGAAACTCGAAACGGCATACTCGTTGCGAAGCGAGGACGCAAAGCCACCGGTCCCATGCTGGGCAGCGGAGCTACCGAATAAGCTCAATGTTTTCAGCCGGAAACAGAACCTATTCCCGCGTTATTTGCAACCGTGCCATGCGTAGCCAGCAACGATCAGATTCAGGAGATAGACGGTGTTTTCGGTACTCAAGAAGACTTTTAGCAAAAAATCGCGTTCCCACAGTGACGCAAAAGCCACCATTAGCGAGGGGACCGTGAGTGGACCTGCGATCAATCATCAACTTCATTCCACTCCCAGACTAAAAGAGACCTATCCACAGATTCGTGGTATCGCGGTCAATCTCATGATCAGCCCACCGGACCATGAAACGGAACCCACTTTAAACGGCCGAAGTTTCGGGCCGGACTCACTGGCATTTTTTGAATTCAGATGCAAAAACGTCGAATGTAAGGAAGGTGGATTTGATATCAGCGAGCCTATCGCAGAAGCCATCGCCAAAGGCGAGCAAACCATCACCGGCCGCCGGGTGTGTAATGGCTGGCATGGCCAGCAGCGCGTTACTGAACTACGTTGCCGTTATGAGCTGAACTTTCGTATAAATTTTCAATACCACGAAAACTAAACCATACTGCCGTCTGTGCGCCCGCAACGCGGCCTGTGCCGGGAAACCAGCACAGGCCGCTGTGCAAAAATAATCACTAGCCGACTGGTGTCCTGATGATTCGGACTCCCAAAGCGACACAATCTTACGTATCATTCTGCTGATATCACCTTCGGTGACCCAAACAAGGGAGTGGTCGTGACGCAGAGACAAAAATCAACTCCGGATATGGAAGAACTGTTTGCCGGGCACGTGGCGGTAATGCTGGACCGTTATGATCGCGCTCTGGAACACCATAAGTTTGATGCAGCCGTGGTCTACTCCGGCTCGCCGCACATGCAGTTTCTCGATGATATGGCGTATCCGTTCAAGGCCAACCCCCACTTTAAATGTTGGGCCCCGCTCACCCAGGTGCCGGACAGCTTTATTATTTACCGACCCGGTGAGAAACCGGTGCTGGCCTATTTCCAGCCAGACGATTACTGGCATAAACCGCCAGACGATCCGGCGGGTTTTTGGACGGCGCAGTTCGACATCAGGATACTGACAGAGAAAGATAACGCCAGGACGTTGATGCCCGTCGGGCATAAAGCCTTCTTGGGTGAATGGCAGGAACGCTTTTCAAAATGGGGCAAGTTCAGTGCCAACCCTCAGGGATTTATTCATGAGTTGCATTATCAGCGTGCGTGGAAGACTCCGTATGAGCTTGCCTGTATGGCCGAGGCGTCGGCGCTGGGCGCGCTGGGACACCGCGCTGCTTACCTGGCGTTTTGCGAGGACACCTCCGAGTACGACATCCACCTGGCGTACTGTGCTGCTTGCGAACACACCGACGACCAGTTGCCTTACGATAACATTGTGGCACTCAATCAACACGCAGCGATTTTGCATTACACCTATCGCGACACGGCTGTCATCCCTGCGCCGCAAAGAAAATCGTTTTTGATCGATGCCGGTGCCAGTTACAACGGTTATGCTTCTGACATCACCCGCACCTATTCGTTTAAAGATGACGCGTTCGCAGAACTTATCGACCAGATGGATGAACTACAGCAAATCATCTGCGATCAGGTCATACCAGGCGCCTCATACCCTGAACTCCACCTTGATACTCATCGTGCCATCGGCGGTTTGCTGCATGCCGCGGGGGTGATCACTATGCACGGCGACGAAGCAGCAGAAGCCGGGTTGACTTCAACTTTTTTCCCGCACGGTCTGGGTCATTATATCGGGCTACAGGTACACGACGTTGGCGGCTTTATGAACGACGCTGGCGGTGAGCGCATTAGCCCACCACAAGGCCATGAATTTCTGCGTCTGACCAGAACCGTGGAAAGTGACCAGGTGATGACGATTGAGCCTGGAATATATTTTATTGAATCATTGCTGAACAAGCTCAAAGACTCGCCATTAAAATCCGCGGTCAACTGGACACAGGTTGAAAAGTTTATTCCGTACGGTGGCATTCGCATCGAGGACAACGTTGTCGCTACCGATAACGGACCGATCAATCTGACTCGTGATGCGTTCGACAAACTGGGGCAGTCTCATTCCTGAACTGCGGTGATCAGGCTATGCACAGCGAA
>JABDLQ010000106.1 GCA_013002925.1 Gammaproteobacteria bacterium
GGTAAGGATCTGGTGACGTCGATCGATCTGAAAATGCAGTACCTGGCCTATCGTGAACTAAAACGGGCCGTAACAAAGCATGGTGCGCTGTCAGGATCCGTGGTGGTGATTGATGTGCCAACCGGCGAGATTCTGGCGATGGCCAATCAACCGGGCTACAACCCGAATGATCGGTCACAGTTTTCGGCAGCACGTTATCGCAATCGCGCCGCGACTGACATCTTAGAGCCGGGTTCCAGTCTGAAACCGTTTATCGTGGCCGCGGCACTGCGTTCAGGTGAATATGATCCGCAAACTCCCATTTCCACCAAGCCTGGTTACATGAAGGTAGGGCAACTGCTGGTCGAGGACGTTGTTAATTTTGGTGATCTTGATCTGACCGGCGTGTTGTCAAAATCAAGTAATGTTGGGGTCGTCAAAGTGGCCATGTCGCTGGAGCCCGAATACATCTGGGAAACACTTTCGCGTTTTGGTATTGGGCAATTAACCACCAGCGGCTTTCCCGGTGAATCGGCCGGATTGCTCACGAACTATCAGCATTGGGGCTCGATCACGCAGGCCACGATGGCGTTTGGTTATGGATTGTCGGTAACCCCGTTACAACTGGCCCAGGCTTACGCGTCGCTCGGAGCGTTTGGTGTGCACCGGCCGGTGACCTTTGTGGCCCGCAAAGTTGCCTTGCCGGGATCGCGTGTGCTGGAAGAAGATATTGCGCGGCAATTGATCGGCATGCTCGAGACTGTCATTCAGCCGGGGGGCACGGGCACCCAGGCAGCCGTTACCGGGTATCGCATCGCCGGTAAAACGGGTACCACTAAAAAGTATGAAGCCGGCGGCTATTCGGACGACAAGTACGTATCCGTGTTTGCTGGCATCGCGCCGGCGAGCGACCCACGATTTGCCGTAGTCGTGGTCATCGAGGAGCCCCAGGGCGATGAATATTATGGCGGGGATATCGCCGCGCCGGTGTTTTCCAAAGTCATGGCAGACTCGTTGCGCCTGATGGCGGTAACGCCGGATACCGACGATGACTCACAGCTCCCCAGACCGGTGCAAGAGCGCATGGGACAGGGTTTCCTGACACAGGCGGGCAAACTATGAGCGATGCCGCTGTTGGTGCCAACTGGACCCGTTCCCTGCGTCAGCTGCTTGACGGCCTCGTCGATGTGGAAGTGCCAGATTGCGAGATTGACTTTGTCACGCTCGATAGCCGCCAGGTGAAACAGGGCGCGCTGTTTCTGGCCACCAGTGGCATCAAACGACACGGTCTGGAGTTTCTTGACCAGGTGTGGGCAGGTGGGGCCTGTGCGGTAGCTTATGAACCTGATGCAAATCTTGCATTGCCTGAGTTGCCGGCAGACAGGATCTGTGTGCCGGTACCCGATTTGAGTGCGCATGCCGGGACCATCGCCGCCCGGTTTTTTGATCAGCCGTCCAAAGCAATGCCGGTGTGTGGCGTCACCGGCACCAACGGCAAGACGACGACTGCACATTTAATTGCCACGGCCCTGCGTTTCGTCGGCAGGCGATGCGGCCAGATGGGCACACTGGGTTTTGGTTTGCACGAGCCATTAACAAGCAGTGCGTTAACGACCCCCGACGCTGTCGCACTACAGCAACGACTTGCCTGGATTCGCGAACAGCGCGCCACGCATATGGTCATGGAAGTGTCATCGCATGCGCTGGATCAGGAGCGTGTGGCGGCGGTGGCCTTTGATTGTGCCGTGTTCACCAATTTGAGTCGCGACCACCTTGATTATCACCCTGATGTGGAACACTACGCGCATACCAAGAAGCGACTGTTCACTGACTTCCCGCTGGCCCACGCCGTCATCAATATTGATGATCCGGTGGGACTGGAGCTCGCCGGGCAGCTAAAAAACAAAATGCTGGTTACTACTGTGAGCACCCGTACAGAACAGCTCGATAATGTCGACTGTCATTTGTTTGCACACAGCATCGAGACCCATCCGCAGGGTCTGCGTCTGCATATTAACGGTACTGCCGGCACCGCGGTGATCGAGTCGAGATTGCTGGGCCGGTTCAATGCGCACAATTTACTGTGTGCACTGGGCGTCATGCTGCATTGGCAGGTTCCTCTGGATCAGGCCGCAACCAGTTTGTCCTGTGTCGGATCGCCGCCAGGCCGCATGGAGATCTTTGGCCGCAACAACGATGCCCGGATTGTTGTGGATTATGCGCATACACCGGACGCGCTGAACAATGCAGTCGCTGCGCTCAAAGAGCACTGCACGGGTGACCTGTGGTGCGTGTTTGGCTGTGGCGGTGACCGTGACAAGGGCAAACGCCCCAGGATGGCACACGCCGCTGCTGCTGCTGATCACATCATCATTACTAATGACAATCCTCGTCATGAGGACCCGCAGGCGATTATCGATGACATACTCGCCGGGTTTACAGACAGGCGCCGCGTGCAGGTAGAGAGCGACCGCAAAGTGGCTATTGGTATTGCTGTCGACGCAGCCGGCGTCGGCGACATTGTGCTGATAGCCGGCAAAGGCCACGAAGACTATCAAATCGTGGGTGCGCAGAAACTGCCCATGTCGGATCGCGACATCGTCACCCAGCACCTGCGGGAGCACCAGCATGTGTAATGGGCGACTCAGCGAATTTGCACGCATCTGCGGCGGTGAACTGCGGGGTGAGGATGCCACGTTTACCGGCCTGACAACCGACACCCGCAAACTGTCGGCAAATGACCTGTTTGTCGCCTTATCGGGCCCGAATTATGACGGCTACGACTTTCTTGATCAGGCACAAAGTCTGGGTGCCTGCGGATTCGTGGTAAACCGGGCTGCGCCGGAGCATCTGCCGCACGTGGTCGTTGACGATACGCGCGCGGCACTGGGGCAATTCGCGACGAACTGGCGGCAGCGCTTTAATATTCCTGTGGCCGCAATCACCGGCAGCAATGGTAAAACCGGCACCAAGGAGATGCTGGCGGCAATCCTTGCCGTTGAACACGAGACACTGGCAACCGGCGGTAATCTGAACAACGACATTGGCGTGCCTCTGACCCTGCTCAGACTGAAACGCAAACATCAGGCGGCTGTCATTGAACTGGGCGCCAACAATCCGGGTGAGATTGCCTACCTTGCCGGGTTGACGGTACCGGACGTCGGAGTGATCACCAACGCGTCGGCTTCCCACCTGGAAGGCTTTGGTGACCTGATTGGCGTCGCCCGCGAAAAAGGCGCTCTGCTGGCCGCACTTGGCGACACGGGAACCGCCATCATCAATGCCGATGATGCCTTTTCCGCGTACTGGCAGGATCTGACCAACGCCGGAACCGTTTTTACGTTTGGCCGACATGCAGACGCCGATTTTCATGTCTTTGACATTACCCAAAGTGTCAGCGGTGCAACCGCCCTGCTGATGTTTCAACTGGCGACGCCAGCCGGCGAGTGCGCCATCGAATTGCCGGTTGCCGGTGAGCATAATGCTGTAAACGCCGCCGCCGCTGCTGCCGCGGCCTATGCGATGGGATGCAGTCTGGATGTTATTCGCACAGGTCTTGCAAAAGCCAACAGTGTCGCCGGCCGGATGCAGATTCGTACGGCGGCCTGTGGGGCGCGCGTGATCGATGACAGTTATAACTCGAATCCGGCCTCAGCACGTGCTGCCATCAGTTTTCTGGCTGATCAAAAAGAGCCGGGCTGGGTGGTCCTGGGGGACATGGGCGAACTTGGCAGTAACGCCCCCGACATGCACGCCAGCATCGGCAGGTTCGCTAAAGAAATGGGTATCCGGCGACTTTATGCGGTCGGCAAATTAAGTCGCGCTGCCGTAGCTGCGTTTGGTGATGGCGCACTGTGGTTTGAATCGGCCGCCGAGTTACAGGACAAACTGGTTGCCGATCTCACGACGGGCGTAAACGTACTGGTCAAGGCTTCCAGGGCGATGCAGCTGGATGCAGTAGCAAAAGCACTGAGCGGGCCTGTCAGTGCATCTGGAGCGAGGGCGGATACATGCTGATGATGCTGGCTGAATATCTGGAGCAATATTACTCCGCGTTCAATGCGTTCGGTTACCAGACGCTGCGTGCCATCATGGGGGCGCTAACGGCGCTGCTGATTTCTTTTGTGATCGGGCCGGTGATGATCCGGCGCCTGAACAGGTATCAGATTGGTCAGAATGTCAGGGATGATGGCCCGGAGACCCATTTTATCAAAGCCGGCACACCGACGATGGGTGGCGCACTGATCCTGGTGTCCGTTACGGTCAGTACCATTTTATGGTCAGATCTTGGCAATCGCTTTGTCTGGGTGGTGTTGTTCGTCACCCTGGCATTCGGGCTCATCGGTTTTGTAGATGATTACAAAAAACTGGTGTTGAAAAATTCCCGTGGCATCAGTGCCCGCGCCAAGCTTGTAAGTCAGACAGCCGCCGCCGCAATTGCCGCAGGCTGGCTCTACAGTCAGGCGCAGCAACCTGCCGTGGAACTGACATTATTTGTGCCGTTTTTTAAAGATGTCATGGTACCCCTCGGTGCATTTTATTTACTGACGACGATCTTTATGATCGTCGGCTTTAGCAATGCGGTCAATCTGACGGATGGGCTGGATGGCCTGGCGATTATGCCCACCGTGATGGTGGGAGCGGCGCTGGGGATCTTCGCGTATGCGACCGGCAACGTTAACTATGCTTCCTATTTGAGTATTCCTTATGTCATCGGTGCCGGTGAGATTCTGATTTTTTGCGCGGCGCTTGGTGGCGCCGGTCTTGGCTTTTTGTGGTTTAACACGTACCCCGCGCAGGTGTTTATGGGAGATGTCGGGGCGCTTGCTCTTGGCGCCGCGCTGGCGGTCGTCGCGGTCGTGGTGCGTCAGGAACTGGTGCTGGCCATTATGGGCGGCGTGTTTGTCATGGAAACCGTGTCGGTAATTTTGCAGGTGATCTCTTTCAAGCTAACCGGCAAACGCATTTTTCGCATGGCCCCAATTCATCACCACTATGAGCTAAAAGGCTGGGCGGAGCCGAAAGTTATCGTCCGGTTCTGGATTATCACGGTCATTCTGGTGCTGGTGGGTCTGGCAACCCTGAAACTACGTTAATGGAATGTGCAGCAGTCAATATGAGCGGCATCGATAACGCCTATCGCAGCAACCTTGCCGCAGGTCCTGATCTGATCCTGGGGCTTGGCGCGAGCGGTTATTCATGCGCACGCTTTTTGCATCGGCAGGGGCGGGATTTGCGGGTTGCCGATAGTCGCGATACGGCGCCATTTACCAGTGATTTACAGTTGCTGATACCGGATGTGGAACTGACGCTCGGAGGATTTGGTCATGAGCAGCTCGACGGAGTTGGCCGTGTCATTGTTTCACCGGGAATTCCGTCCAGTGAAGAAATAATTCAGGAAGCCATGCGCCGGGACTTGCCGGTGATCAGCGATATCGAGCTATTTGCTCAGGTAGCGCCAGCACCGGTAATAGGCATTACCGGTTCCAACGGCAAGAGCACCGTGACGAGCTGGCTTACGCATGTGCTGCAGATGGCGGGTTTTGAGTGTTATGCCGGCGGCAACCTGGGAACACCGGCGCTGGATTTGCTGGACCGGGTCATCCCGGATTTTTATGTGCTGGAGCTGTCGAGCTTTCAACTCGAGCGCACACATTCGCTGTATCTGAAGTGCGGCGCCATACTCAATATTGGTGTTGATCACCTGGATCACCATGGCACCGCCGGTCACTATCGGTGGGCTAAATGGCAACTGCTGCAACACTGTGAGTACAGCGTGTTATACGCACCGCTGCAGGCCACCAAAGAGTTTCAGGAGTCTGTTGATCCGGATCGAACCAATCTTGTTTTCTATGGGGAATCTGCCGGTCCTGATATTCGTTATCACTTTTCTGAACCACGTTCCATCGCAGCGGATACCGACACAGACCATGGTACGGATCCCGCCACCGAACCCCGCGAACTGTGGTTGTGCCGGGATGGGGAAGAGTTATTACCGGCGTCGCAGTTGCGCGTAGTGGGCCATCACAATCATCTGAATGCGCTGGCCGTTCTGGCCATGGCAGAAAGTTGTGGTGTGCACTGGCCTGTTTCTTATGAGGGCCTGACCTCGTTTGCCGGCTTGCCTCACCGTATGCAGTGGATTGGGCAAAGCGCCGGTGTTACCTGGATCAATGATTCCAAAGGCACCAACGTCGACGCAACAGTCGCCGCCGCGCGCGCTGTATCGACACCACTGGTACTGATCGCAGGTGGCGATGCAAAAAATGCTGATTTCAGCGCGCTGGCGAGCGCGTTACAAGGTCCGGATGTTGAAGTGCGGCATGTCGTGCTGATTGGCACCGATGCGCATCTGATTGCCACAGCGCTGGGTGACACTTGTCCACACACCCGCGCACAGTCTCTGGAAGACGCGGTCATGCTGGCTGCTCGACTCGCCAGCCCTGGCGATACGGTGCTGCTGTCCCCGGCCTGTGCCAGCTTCGATATGTTTAGCAATTATCAGGAGCGCGGCGATGCGTTTATCGCGGCCTGGAAGGGGCTGACATGAAGACCGCGCAGCTCTTCGCTCCACTGAAGCGTTTCCATGTCGATCCGGTCATTGCGCTGGTGGCCGGGATTTTGCTGGTGATGGGTTTGTTGATGATGACCTCTGCATCGGTCTCCATCGCTGATAAAAGTTTTGCAGATCCCTTGTACTACCTCAAACGCCAGTCAGTCTTTATGGTGCTGGGGTTGGTGGCTGTGACTGTGGTCATGTTAGTGCCATTGCGGTTGTGGGATTGGGCAGGATACCTGGCGTTATTCCTGGCCTTCGTTCTGCTCACCGTGGTGCTTGTACCCGGGATCGGACACACGGTAAATGGCAGCACGCGCTGGATACGATTGGGTTTTATGAACTTTCAAAGTTCCGAGGCTGCGCGTCTGCTTATGCTGTTTTATGTGTGCAGCTATCTGGTCAGACATCAGCACCAGGTGCGTGAGCATTTTATGGGGTTTGCAAAACCCATGCTGTTTGTTGTGGTGGCCAGCTACCTGTTGCTGAAGGAGCCGGATTTTGGCGCCGCGACTGTCCAGCTGGGTATGATTCTGGGTGTGTTGTTTGTGGGCGGAGTGCGCTTTCGTCACTACCTGCTGATGGTGACATTCTCAGTGGGAGCAATGGTCGTCATGGCCATGTCCAATAAAGAACGCATGGAGCGGCTGACGGTGTTTCTGGATCCGTGGAAGGACCCGTTTGATGGCGGTTTTCAACTGACCCAGTCGCTGATTGCCATTGGCCGCGGCGAGTGGTTTGGTGTCGGGCTGGGTGCCAGTGTACAAAAAATGTTTTATTTGCCCGAAGCGCACACTGATTTTGTTTTTGCGGTGCTCGCCGAGGAGCTGGGTCTGATCGGTGCAGCGTTCACGATCGCGCTGTACTTTGTCCTGGTCGCACGTGGTTTTTTGATTGCCCGCCGCGCACTGCGTGCCGAGCTCTTGTTTCCGGCCTACCTGGCGTTTGGATTGTCTATCTGGTTTGGTTTGCAGTCGTTTATCAATATCGCCGTGAATATGGGCGCACTGCCGACCAAAGGCCTGACGCTGCCATTCATGAGTTACGGTGGTAGCAGCCTGATCGTATCGATGGTGTCTGCCGGTTTATTGCTACGCGTGGCACACGAAGTTGTGTGTGCAGAAAACCAGGTCAATACCCGCGTGACGAAAAAAGGCCCGGCGCCAGCCCGGCCCGTCAGGGTGGCAGCATGAATCGCATACTAGTCATGGCCGGCGGAACCGGTGGACATATCTTTCCGGCGCTCGCGGTTGCTGAAGTGTTGCGCGCGTCCGGGTGTGAGGTGTGCTGGCTGGGTAGCCGCGGCGGGATGGAGGAGCAACTGGTTGGCCAGGCAGGTTATGCAGGCGACTGGATCGCCGTCGGCGGTTTGCGTGGTAAAGGCTGGTTCACCACGATTGCCGCACCACTGCGTCTTCTTGTCAGCCTGTTACAGGCCGTTGCAGTGATGATCAGGCGCCGGCCATCGGTTGTGCTTGGCATGGGCGGGTTCGCCTCCGGGCCTGGCGGCGTTGCCGCATGGCTGTTGCGCCGCCCACTGGTGGTTCATGAGCAAAACGCGGTCGCCGGGACGACAAACCGTATTCTCGCCCGTTTCGCGCGCCAGGTTTTTTCGGCATTCCCGGACAGCTTCCCGGGTGGCAGGGCGGCAGAAGTAGTCGGCAATCCGGTCCGCAGCAGTATCATTGCGTTGCCATTGCCGGAACAGCGTATGGCAGCGCGCCATGGTCCGATCCGTGTCCTGGTGCTCGGTGGCAGTCAGGGTGCATTGATGCTCAATCAATACGTGCCGGGCGAGCTGGCGACGCTGGCTGCAACTACGGCCATTGCCGTGCATCATCAAAGCGGTGACAAAACTCACGCAACGGCGTGTGAAAGCTACGCCGATACCGACCTGAACGTGCAGGTGGACCGTTTTATAGACGACATGTCCGGCGCCTATGCGTGGGCCGATATTGTCATCTGCCGGGCTGGTGCTTTGACTGTCTCGGAGCTCGCCGCTGCCGGTCTTGCGGCAGTGCTGGTGCCGTTTCCCTATGCAATTGACAACCACCAGGCTGCCAATGCGCAGCAACTTGTCCGGCTGGGCGCGGCCAGGGTGCTGATGCAGGACGAACTTAAGCCGGGCAAACTGGCGGCTGTTCTGACGGAGCTGGTCGCTGACCGTAAACGCCTGACTGTCATGGCTACCGCCGCTCGTCAACTGGCACGGCCTGACGCGGCCAGTCGGGTTGCTGACCGGTGTTTGCGCCTTGCTGCGGGGTTGTCGTCATGATCAATCGTATGCGGCGCATAAATCGTATTCATTTTGTCGGCATCGGCGGAGTGGGCATGGGCGGCATTGCCGAAGTACTGCTGAACCTGGGTTACGCGGTACAGGGGTCGGACCTGAGCGCAGGTGCAGTGACCCGGCGACTGGCAGGTCTGGGGGTCACGATCATGATGGGGCACGATGCGGCACATGTGCGGGATGCGGATGTAGTCGTGGTCTCCAGCGCAATTCCCGTGGATAACCCGGAAGTCACTACGGCTCATGAGCGGCGCATACCGGTCGTACGCCGTGCCGAAATGCTGGGTGAACTCATGCGCTTTCGTCATGCGATCGCGGTGGCCGGCACGCACGGTAAAACCACGACAACCAGCCTGATCGCCAGTGTGCTGGCAGAAGGCGGCGAGGACCCGACTTTTGTAATTGGTGGTCAGCTGATTAGCGCTGGCAGCAATGCCCGCCTGGGTGCGGGCAAATACCTGGTCGCCGAGGCTGATGAGAGCGACGCTTCGTTTATCCATCTGCAACCTATGATGGCGGTCGTGACCAATGTGGATGCCGATCATCTGGAAAGTTACGACGGCGACTTTGAGAAACTCAAACACGGCTTTGCCGAATTTCTTCACAACCTGCCATTTTATGGTCTCGTGGTGGTCTGTGGTGATGACGCCGGTGTGCAGGATCTGATTCCACACATCACGCGTTCTGTCCTGACGTACGGGACCGGGGAGCACGTTGATTTACGGGCGGTCAATCTGCGCAGCGACGGGATGATGACCACCTTCGATGTCATCAGCGACGGTTACGCGCCTCTGAGTGTTGCGCTGAATCTGCCGGGGGCACACAACGTTCGTAATGCGCTTGCAGCCATCGCAATCGCTCGCGAACTCGACATACCGGATGAAGCTGCGGCCAAAGCGCTGCGGGAATTTGCCGGAATCGGCAGACGGTTTCAGCTGTACGGTGAGCTCCCCATCGCAAATGGCCATGTGTTCATGGTGGATGACTACGGCCATCATCCAACCGAAGTAGAAGCCACGATACAGGCGGCACGCGATGGCTGGCCGGAGCGACGCCTGGTCGTGGTGTTTCAACCGCACCGCTATACCCGCACCCGTGATCTTCTCGATGATTTTGCCCGGGTGTTGTCGGAAGTGGATGTGTTGTTGCTGACAGAAGTGTACCCGGCCGGCGAGCAGCCGATAGCTGGTGCCGACGGTCGCTCATTGGCGCGCAGCATCAGAGTGCGCGGATTGATTGAGCCGATTTTTATATCAGAACCCGATAACCTGGCGCGGGTGTTGCGTGGATTGCTGCATGATGGCGACCTGTTGCTCACGCTGGGAGCAGGCAGTATTGGCGCCTGGGCTGCCCGGTTGCCAGCGCAGATTGGTCCACAGTCTGACGAGGAGGCCGCATCATGAACACGCCGCACGCGTTCTCCGACGACCTGAATATTCGACTAAATGAACCCATGCACCGGCACACCTCGTGGCGAATTGGCGGGCCGGTCGACATCTACTTCAAACCGCGTGATCGTGATGATCTTGTGCGTTTCCTGACGGAGCTGGACGAGAAAATCCCGGTGTTGT
>JABDLQ010000109.1 GCA_013002925.1 Gammaproteobacteria bacterium
AACAGCGGAACACCCCCGCAGCCTGCGCGCATCAATCTTGCCTATCATTCCCGTGATGCCAGCGGACGTTTGTTCGTCAATGATCAACGTGGCTATTTGTATGTCATTGACGATGATGTGATTACTCATTATCTGCATCTGAACGATGTGCTGACGGACGCACTGCCTGTCGCATCTTTTGGAAACGGCTTTCATGCTTTTACATTTCATCCTGAGTTTGCCAGTAACGGCACATTTTATACTGTGCATATGGAAGACCCGGCTACGGGTGTAGCCGATCTGCTGCAGACTGAACACCCGGGCGTGGCAGTACACAGCATCGTGACCGAATGGGTGGCCATCGATCCGCAGGCCAATGTGTTTAGCGGTACCCATCGTGAATTGTTGCGCATTGAGCAACCGCGCTTTGCTCATACAATCCAGGAAATAGGTTTCAACCCCAATGCACCAATAGGCGATGCCGACTATGCGATGCTGTATGTCGCGCAAGGAGATGGTGCGGTATGGGTAACGCAACGCCCGCAGTCCGCCGATTCACCGCACGGCTCAATTTTGCGAATTGATCCGGCAGGCACAAATAGTGCCAGTGGTCGTTACGGCATCCCTCCCGATAATGTGTTTGCTACCGATGGTGACCCGAACACACTGGGTGAAATCTGGGCGTACGGGTTTCGCAATCCGCACCGTTTTTCGTGGGATACAGGCGGGACCGGGAAAATGTTGATCGGTGACATTGGTCAAACGAATATCGAAGAAATCAATCTTGGTACTAGCGGCGGCAATTATGGGTGGAACGAACGGGAAGGGACTTTCTTGCTGAACACAGCCAGTATCGATGATGTGTTCCCCTTGCCGCCGAATGATTATCTAAATGGATATCTCTATCCGGTCGCTCAATACGATCACGATGAAGGCAATGCCATTGTGGCCGGGTTCGTCTACCGGGGCACTGCAGTTCCTGAACTCGTGGGGCAGTATGTCTTTGGTGATCTGGTCAACGGGCGACTATTTTATGTCGACATTGACTACCTGGTGCAGGGTCGGCAGGCAACGATCAAAGAGCTAAATCTTGTCGATGCGGATGACGAGCCAACAAGTCTGCAGGCACTCGTGGCCGATACACGGGCGGACCTGCGTTTTGGCCTGACCGAAGAGTCAGAAATAGTGCTACTGACCAAAGCAGATGGAAAAATTCGTCGATTCGAGACTATGAACCCGCCAGATGCCGACGGGGATACCGTTGCCGATCCGGTAGATAACTGTCAGCTCGTGGCGAACACCGATCAGCGCGACAGCGACTTCGATGGTTTTGGCAACCTGTGCGACGCCGATTTGAACAACGATAATATTGTCAATTTCACGGACGTCTTCTTGTTCAGCGATGTGTTTCTCGACAGCGATCCGGATGCGGATTTTAATGGTGATGGCATCGTAAACTTTCTCGATATTTTTGTTCTTCAAGCAGGATTCCTGCTGGCGCCGGGCCCTGGACTTTAGTCATCCGTGCCGGCTTTTAAGTGTCTTTAAATGATTCAGGCGATATTGACGCGGTGTGATCGGGGCGATGTCCACCAGTCTGGACAACACGCACTGAACTGTGCAGCATTCATTTTGCCGGCTCTTTGGAACCACAGGTGCTGATCGAGGTCCGATAAACTGTACACTAAACCTACCATCAAGGGCCCGTCGGGGCACCAGCGGAGACCCGGTAAATGCATCAACCACGATTTGTCACGGCACTGTTTGTTTTTTTGATAGCTGGCTGTGCATCGCATCCGGCGCCCATAATTGATAAGCGTGGCGTCAACATGGAAACCTACCAACGTGATCTGGCGGAGTGCCAGGAGTACGCATCGCAAGTCGGTATTGCCAGCGGTGCGGCCAAAGGGGCTGCCGTCGGGGCAGTCGTCGGTGCCGCGGCCGGAGCCATCGGCGGCAACGTGGATGAAGGTGCGGGTTACGGGGCAACTGCGGGCGCCGTGCGCTCCGGTCTCAAAAATCAGAACACCAAAGAAAGTATTGCCAAACGTTGCTTGCAGGGGCGCGGTTACAAAGTGCTCAATTAAGCAGTTTTGGCGGGCCAGGCCGGTATACGCCCGGCAGAAATGTCAGCAGTAAAATACCTTTTAGGGAGGAAACGTCTGTGAGTAATGCCACGTTCAGTAAAATGTCCGACAGCACGCAGGATGACTGGAATCTGATAATTTCAGAACAAATACAATTTATGGCAAAACTGCCGGACCGTATTCTGGCACACATGGAACTGCTGGAAAATGACTATGGTGGGTTTCCCGTTGATCGCCTGCAACATTGCCTGCAAACGGCCAACCTGGCCGCAGAAGCCGGTGAAGATGATGAGTATGTCGTGTGTGCGTTATTACATGATATCGGCGATACGCTTGGAAGCCTGAATCATGCCGATGTAGCCGCAGTGATATTACAGCCATTTGTGACCGAGGAAAATCACTGGATGGTCAAGCATCATGCGATTTTTCAGGGCTACAATTTTTTCCATTATCTGGGACTTGATCGCAATATGCGGGAGCAGTTTCGCGATTCGGCACATTATCAGCGCACACAGGATTTTGTAGAGAAATACGATAATCTGGCGTTTGACGCCAAAGCGCCCCGACTATCCCTCGCCCTGTTTGAGCCTTTGGTGCGCAAAGTGTTCAGTACGCCCAAGCAGAGTCTGTATATGAAAGTGGTCAAGTCAGGCGTCTGAAAGACAGCTGGATTTACAATGGATTCATTGATGCATCAGACAGGTTGAGGTTCGGCACGGCAGTTTTTGTGTGGCTGAGTAACAATGGTTCACGGCGTCGGCCTGACGGCCTT
>JABDLQ010000118.1 GCA_013002925.1 Gammaproteobacteria bacterium
CTATCTGTCGTATTACACCGTAAAAATGATTCGAGAAATTATTGTTTGTCATACCTTCGCCCCCAAAAACTGTGGCGTACGGCTTGCAACGCTGCGCTTGGTTTGCAACACGGCAGTCCGTGCCAGAAATCAATAGATTTTTTGTTTATTTTAAGTAGTCGATACTACACTTTTTCTGGTGCAAAACCTGTTGCATTGCAATTGAGTATTTACCGCAACCGGGAGTTTAAGGATCTGGCTGAGATTGGGCTGCCGAACGGTTTAACATAAGTCATTGCCCGTGGAACGCAAAGGGTATCAGCCACAGATGCGTGCACTCCTTCATCAAAGCCACCGAACCCGCACCTGATCGGCAGTGTGCAATGCAACGAACCAAAGAAGCAACCGGACTCCACCTGCAGAAGTCTGTTAATCAGGCGGGCCGTAAAGCATCTCATGCCGCTACGGCAGTACCCCCAACGACCGGCAGCTAGGGGAATTTCATCAACAACGGTGCTAACTCTGCGGGTGAGTCAACCACGTAACGGGCACCGGCCCCGGTCAGCTCGTCCCGCGAGCCAAAGCCGTAGCTCACCCCGATTGCTTCAAGACTGTTCGCCCGCGCACCAAGGATGTCATGGTGGCGGTCGCCTACCATGATCACCGCGCCGGAGGTTGCAACACTTTCCAGTGCATGGTGCAGCAATTCGCTTTTGTCTGTGCGCGTCCCGTCCAGTTCGGAACCAAAGACCTGTGTGATAAAAGGCCGCAAACCAAAGTGCCGGACAATGCGAGTGGCATAAACATGGGGTTTGCTGGTTGCCAGATGCATCACGATGCCTGCTGCACGCAACTCCTCCAACAGCTTCGGCACGTCGGGGTATACACGGTTTTCCCGCCAGCCAACATCACCAAATCGCTCGCGATACAGCCGCAGGGCCTGCGGCGCCTGGCCTGGCGGCACCAGTTTTTCCAGGCTTTGCAACAGTGGTGGTCCGATGCACCACGTGAGGTCATCAGCCATCGGTGGCGTTTGCTCCAGCTCCTTCAGCGCATACTGAATGCAGCGCGTGATGCCTGTTGAAGGATCGGTCAACGTTCCGTCGAGGTCGAAAAAAACTGTACGCATTGTTTGCTACGAAGCCTCGTCACAGGACCGATAGTTTGCTCTTGAGTTTACAGGAGCGACAGCGGGCTTAGAAGATTACAGGATATGCCTGGGTGATCACCCGGATAGGAATTGAACGTCACTCGCGGAATGCTACATGGACAAAACCACACGCGTAAACCGTGCATCATCAGCCTGGGAGATCGTTATGTTCAGACACAAATTAGCAGCGCTTGTCGCCGTGGCATTCATCATTGCTGCAAATGCCTCCGCCACAGGTAACCCCTGGTCGGATATTGCTGAATCCGCTTTACGCGTGTCTGCTCAGGACCGCCTGATTATACCTAACCGTTATCGCACCGTTCAGGTCGACTACGCCACGCTGCAGGCACACCTGGAAAACGCTCCGGCAGAGTTCTCAAAAAATCACGGCACCATATTCACGCTGCCAATGCCCGATGGAAAATATATCCGGTTCGCGGTGGAAGACTCACCCATTATGGAGCCGGCGCTCGCTGCAAAATACCCACAAGCTCGCACATTCCGGGTTCTGGACCATGACGGCTCCGGCATCAGCGGCCGCCTGGGCTGGACGACTGCCGGTTTTCACGCCATGGTGTTTACCCCACACGGTACCGTTTTTATTGACCCCTACAGCCGCGGTGATGTGAATCATTACATCAGTTACTTCTCCAGGGACTATCGGCGCGCTGATGATGAGCCTTTTGTATGCGAAGTTCGCTCTGACGGCCAGCATCTTGCCGGCATCGCAACCGATGCGCCCAAACAGGGCTTGATCCGGGCGCCGGGAGACATGCTGCGCACCTACCGCCTTGCCATGGCGGCGACATTTGAATACACCAGTTTTCACAGCACCGGGGTGCTGCCAACTAAAACCGAAGCGATGAACAACGGTATCATCCCCACCATGAACCGCGTCAACGGCGTCTATGAACGCGATATCTCGGCGCGCATGGTGTTGGTGGCAAATAACGAAGACATCGTCTTTGATACCCCTGCGGATCCGTACGTCAACGAAGACGGCATTTCGATGCTGGCGACCAATCCCTCGGTTCTTGACAACGTCATTGGTAATGCAAATTACGACATCGGCCACGTGTTCAGCACCGGCGGTGGTGGCGTAGCAGGCCTTGGCGTGGTCTGTCGCAACGGTCTGGGGTTTGGGCACAAAGCCAGCGGTGTCACCGGACGCGGTGCCCCGGTGGGCGACCCGTTTGATATTGACTACGTGGCCCACGAGATCGGCCACCAGTTTGGCGGTAACCACACATTTAACGGCAGCACCGGATCGTGCTCAGGAAGCAATCGCAATGGCTCTACCGCCTACGAGGTTGGCAGCGGTACGACGATTATGGCCTATGCCGGTATCTGCGGTGCGCAAAACACCCAAAGCAACAGCGATGACTTGTTTCATTTGGCGAGCCTGCTGGAAATGAGCGCCTACAGCACCAGCGGTGCTGGTGATGGCTGCCCGGCCAAAACCGCAACGGGGAACACGCAGCCGTTTGTGAACGCCGGTGCGGATTTTACGATTCCCGCTAGCACACCGTTCCGCCTGACCGCCAGCGGTGGCGATAATGATGGCGACACCGTGACCTATGCCTGGGAGCAATATGATCTGGGCGCTGCGGGCGGCAGTACCGTCGATACGGGCAACGGGCCGCTGTTTCGCGCGTTTAACACAAGCTCCAGTCCGACTCGAGTATTTCCACAAAACGCAGAAAAACCCGCCGGCCCGTTTCCGTACGGTGAGTTGCTTCCGACCACCTGCCGCACAATGAAATTTCGCGTGACTGCGCGCGACAATGCGTCCGCTGCAGGCAGCTTTGCATGGGATGAAATGGTAGTTACTGTGGATTGTAATGCAGCGTTTGATGTGACAGCTCCGGTCGATGCCGATGTCTTTTCCGGCAATAGTGCGCAGTCAGTCAACTGGACGACCATCGGTGTGAGTGACCCACTGGTCGACCTGTTTATTTCTCTTGACGGAGGCACTACCTATAGTGTGCTCGAGGCCGGTGTTACCAACGACGGTACCCATGTCGTAACCTTGCCCAATGTCGATACAACAGAGGCTGTTATTCAGGTTGCTGCCTCCGGTAACATCTATTTTGATGTATCTGAACTCTTTACGATCGAAGCAGTACTAGATGACCTCGACGGTGATGGGGTGATTGATGCCGAGGACAACTGCCCCGCAGTAGCGAATGCTGCACAACTGGACAGCGACAGTGACCTGGTAGGTGACGCCTGCGACAACTGCATTCTGGTCGCAAACGGCGGCCAGGATGGTAACCCGTCTCAGTGTGACACCAATGGCGATGGTTATGGCAATGCCTGCGATGGTGACCTCAATAACAATGGTGTGATTAACTTTGTCGATCTGGGCATGTTCAAATCAGTCTTTACAACGGCTGATGCAGATGCGGATTTAAACTGCAATGGCGTTGTGAACTTTGTAGATTTGGGCCTGCTCAAGTCAAGGTTCATGCAGACGCCGGGACCTAGTGCACTGGTGCCGTAGTTTTAACACCAGTTGTCCTTAATAACCCGGAGACGAACGTGGAACAACACCGAACGACGCCAAGGCGTTTCACTGCAGGCTTCTGTTGTCAATAACTGATAGCCTCAACAGGAGGATGGCGGTCGCACCATAGCGACAGGGACCAATACCAGGTTGATCTGCTGAGCGCGTGGCAGGAAGACAACAATCAACATGTGTCTTCGCAGCAACGGCACAGCGTCAGGCGTCGCTGTGCAGCATATGCACCGGCCTGCCGAATTGTACGTGCAAAGAAAAGCGGCGCCCACAGGCGCCGCCAGTTGGACTGGCAATCAGCGCTGACCAGTACTTAACGAGTGCGTTAGGGAAGCAGCCTGTTGCGCGTCATCTGGATTGGTCCGGGCTCCCGCGCAAACCCTCACTGCGCGCTTGCAAACAACGCAATGTTGTTGCTTTTATATTTCGATCACCGTGCGCCCGACGACAGTGCCATTCAGATAGTCCTCGAACGTATCCGGCAAAGCACTCAGCGGCAGGGTTTTTGTGCCAATCTGTTCCAGATGCCCGGGGCGCAAATCGCCGGCCAGTCGCTGCCACACGGCGAGACGTTCCTCGCGAGGCGTGTGCACTGAATTGATACCAAGCAAATTTACGCCACGCAGGATAAACGGTAGTACGGTCGTGTTGAGTTTGACCCCGCCTGCCATGCCGATGCTGGCAATGTTGCCCCACCAGTGCATGGTTCTGGTCAGCCACGCCAGTGTGTCGCCACCGACGTTATCAATGGCGCCGGCCCACAGAGCCTTTTCCAACGGTCTTGCACCGTAACTAATCTCATCACGGAACAGGACCCGGCTTGCTCCGATGCTCTGCAAATATTCCCTTGAGGCTTTCTTGCCGGTGACACCCACAACCGAGTACCCAAGACCGGAAAGCATGGAAGTGGCCAGGCTACCGACGCCGCCCGTGGCCCCCGTCACGACCACGTCGCCCAGATCGCGCTGCAACCCATTGCGTTCCATGCGCGTGATGGCAAGTGCGGCCGTAAAGCCCGCTGTACCCAGGCACATCGCTTCCCAGCAGCTGATATTATCGGGCAGCGCAATCACGCTGTCGCCTGCGACTCGCACGTACTCAGAATATCCGCCGTCAACTTCTTCGCCCAAACCGCACCCGGTGACCACCACGCGCTGTCCCGGGGTAAACCGTGCATCGCTGGAAGTCTCGACTTCACCGGCAACATCAATGCCACCGGTCAACGGAAACGTTTTTAGTATTTTTCCGGCGCCCGTTGCCGCCAGGGCATCTTTGTAGTTAATACCGGAGAATTGCGACTTGATCACCACCTCACCGGCGGACAGATCAGCCAGTTGCAGCATTTCAAACCCGCAGGTCACGCCGTCGCCGCTCTTTTTAATTCGCAGGGCTTTAAACTCACTCATGATGCGCTCCGCTTGTTCGCTCGTTGTTTTTCCATTCGCGTTAGCCAGACGTTCAGCCCCTGGGCATTGAGCTGGATATCGCCCTGCAAAATGGCGTTTCTCGCATGTTCATCGCCGTCATAACCGTGCGCATCGAGTCGTGTATAAATATAAGCGGTCAATTTTTCTGCAATATCAGCTGTGCGATTACCCGAGTCGGCACAGGATGTGGCGATTTCTACGTAGGCATCCAGGTCACCATGCAGATCAGCAGCCAGTCGCGGTGTGTCGGTCACCCGGCTGTAATGCGTGAGATAGCATGCCTCCGGCGCATAACTCATCAAGCGGTCGATCGATGCGTGCGCCGCCTCCGGGTCAAAATGAACCGGTGTCGTCGTCGGTATAATAAATGCACCGCGACTCGTATCGGTCTCACGGTATGACACACCAAATGTATCGCCTGTGAAGATCAACCGCGCCTGCGCATCGACCATGCAATAATGATGCAACGCGTGTCCCGGGGTGTGAATCAACTCAAAGACACGGCTGCCAACCTGCATTCGCTGGCCGTCTTCAATCTCGATGATACGCTCGCTGTCGATCGGCTGAATGT
>JABDLQ010000128.1 GCA_013002925.1 Gammaproteobacteria bacterium
GATGTGGCACATTACGTCGAGACAGATTCACCGCTGGATCAGGAAGCGGTAAATCGCGGCACCTCGGTTTATTTTCCAAACCGGGTGATACCGATGCTACCGGAGGCGTTATCCAACGGGCTGTGTTCATTAAAACCGAAGGTGGACCGCCTGGCGCTGGTGTGCGACATGCATATCAGTACCGGGGGTAAAGTAATCAAGAGTCGCTTTGCCAAGGCGGTGATGCACTCAGCCGCTCGTCTTACGTACCAGGAAGTCTTTGGTTTGTTATGGGAAAAGACCACGGCGCCAAAAAAATACACCCGCATCATGCCTCACCTGGAGCACCTCAAAAGTGTTTACGAAGTGCTCATCAAGGCCCGTCATCGGCGCGGCGCAGTGGATTTGGAACTGCCGCAGTCGCGATTTACATTTGATGATGAGGGCAAAATTTCGGGTGTTATTGCGTATCCACGCAACCACGCTCACCAGTTGATCGAGGAGTGCATGATCACCGCCAACGTGGAGGCGGCCCGGTTTTTGAAAAAAGCGCGTATTCCGGCGCTATACCGCAACCACCCGCCACCGGATGATGACCGCGTTGAACGCCTTGCCGGGTTTTTGCAAACCGTGGGGCTGTCATTGCCCCGGCGCGATGGGGTTACGCCAAAAGATTTTAACCAGGTGGCCAAAGCGATCAGCGTGCGACCGGATGCATCAGCGCTGGCCATGAATCTGCTGCGCGCGATGATGCAGGCGGTCTATGAACCAAAGTGTGAGGGACATTTTGGCCTTGCCCTCAAGGAGTATGCGCACTTTACTTCACCCATCCGGCGGTATCCGGATCTGCTGGTGCATCGTGCCATCACGCATGTACTTGCTGGTGGCAAACCGGCTGGCTACAGATACAGCGCAGCACAAATGGAAGATCTGGGGCAGCAGTGCTCCACCACCGAGCGGCGCGCGGAAGAGGCCAGCCGGGATGTGGAAAAATGGCTCAAGTGCGAGTTCATGCTCGACAAGGTTGGCGAGGAATTTGATGGCATTGTGACTGGCGTCACCGAGTTCGGTATTTTTGTGGAGCTAAACGGCATGCTGATCGAGGGCCTGGTGCATGTGACCGCGTTGGGAAATGACTACTATACTTTTGACCATGGTCGTCAGCAGCTGGTGGGCAGACGCAGTGGTGATCGTTACACGCTGGCAACAGCCGTCCGGGTGCGGGTGGCGGGCGTGAGCATTGAAGATCGCAAAATAGATTTCGAACTGGTAGATGCCGGCAGTGTGAAAAAGAACAAAACGCCCTATGCAGATAAACAAAAAAACAAACAGCGCAAGCGTAACTCAGGTGCCGGCAAGGCGCGCAACAAAAGGCGACGTCAGTGAACGCAATGCCAACAAGGTACCTGATCAGCAAGTTCGAAGCGTGTAAACAGCATGGCCAATAACGAGCTGGTTTTTGGGTTGCATGCGGTGAATCGTGTGCTTGAGTCAGCACCTGAGCGCGTACTCACCGCATATGTCATTGATGGTTCTGTTAATGCCCGCATTGAGCAGGTATTGAAGCTATTAAACGTATGCGGTTGTCACGTGGAGCGCGTCGCCAGACCCCGGCTGGACAAACTGGCTGATGGTGGGCGTCACCAGGGTGTTGTGATCGTGACGCGTGGTGGATCGGTTATCCCGGAATCAGCGTTACCAGACATGATAAGCGCGGCAGGCCAGGAGGCAATGTTCCTGATACTGGACGGCGTGCAGGATCCACGCAATCTGGGTGCGTGCCTGAGAGTTGCTGATGGGGCCGGTGCAACTGCTGTGATCGCTCCAAAAAATCGTGCTGCCGGCATTACCGTGGCGGCGCGTAATGTTGCCAGCGGTGCAGCGGTGCCGTTTATGCAGGTAACCAACCTGGCGCGTACTTTGCGCCTGATGAAAGAACATGGAATCCGGTTGGTGGGAACCTCGGATAAAGCGGACACAGCGGTTTATGCGGCGGGGTTTTCCGGACCTGTTGGTCTTGTTCTTGGCGGCGAAGAAAAAGGCATGCGTCGCCTGACGCGCGAAGCCTGCGATGTGCTGGTTGCCATTCCGATGCGCGGTCGTGTCAGCAGCCTCAACGTTTCTGTAGCAGCCGGGATCGTGCTGTACGAGGCGCTGAGGCAGCGTCTGTAGGCATACCATTCGGGCAGCCTCAATCCTCTTTCTCGGGCACCCTTCAATGGGTAATCGTTAGAGAGTTGTGGTGTCTTTAATGGCCGCGCCTTTTACTGGCTTCAGGTGTGCGGCACTTCATCCATTGTTACTGACGCAGCATGCAAATCCTGCAACGCCACCTGCAGCGGTTGCGGTTTCAAAAAAGAATTATGAAAACCTCACATAACCTGTCTGTGCGCCACCGGTGTCAGTGCGTCATTGTCCTATTCGACATAGTGTCCAGTCAGGTATTTTTACACGTCTTGATAATAGTTCGCTGACTCTTCTTCAGGCGCCAGTTAAATCATGCACCTGCGACGTTGGCACAAATAATGCAAGCGGGTTGTTAACGGAATTTTAGAATAACAACTAAGGAAGCATTATGCACAATAAGAAAAACTCTATGTTACTGACCGCAGTCGCTGCATTGTTGACTGCAAACACCCACGCGACCGAAATTTTACATTATGTCGATGCTGACAGTGGCTTGTTTGGAGCGGCCCTGTCGCAGTTAGGGTTAACATCCACTGCAACGACTCACGCTGGATTTCTGTCCGCGCTTGGTAGTCAAAGCTGGGATCTTGTGGTTGTTGATACCCCGGGATCTAATGTGTCATCTGCAAACACGAGTGCGCTCGATGCCTATATCGATGCCGGTGGTCTGTCGATAATCAGCCATTGGAATTATGACGCCAATCCGACGCTTGCGACCGTGTTCGATGTCTCCGTAACGTCATCCTTTTCTTCGCCACGGGGGGTGTATGTATGGGATAGCACTCACCCGTTGTTTGACGGTGTCAGCGGCGTTGTAGATTACGATCGCGATGCCGGTGATAACGGCGACCGGTTTGCGACTATAAACGGAGCGACGGCGCTTGCCGGTTTTACGCCCGGAGCTGAGTCCAGTTCAGCCGCAATCGTGCTGGGTAATGGTGGCCGTACTATTGCCAACGGCTGGTTGTTCTGGGATGCGGCGCTCACTGCCAATAATATCAATCTTGTGGCCAATGAAGTGGATTTCCTGCTTCGCCGTCCGGCAACCCCCGTACCCGAGCCATCAGGTATCGCACTGCTGGGGTTTGGGTTGGCTGGTATCGGCGCGACCAGAAAATTGCGCAAACGCTAACAACAAACATCTGGATCGAAACTGAACCCCGATAAACATCGGGGTTTTTTTATGGCCGGTAATAATTTCCGCATGAGGGAATTTATTAATAAATAAATTTAAACTGCCTCGCGGGATGTGTGCTTCGAGCCACAAAATATAATCAGGCCATGCACGATGCTACCGGGATCTGTTTACCACGTTGTTGGGCTCATCGAATATTTATTTGAACTAACAATGCACTTGTAGAAAACAAACTCACACGGTGACCACTTGCTGTGACCAAACACTCGCAATCCGTAACCACTGTTCTGATTTAAACCCGATCCAGTTGAAGATCGTTTTGATTTGAATGAGTCCGAATCGAATTGAAGATGACTGTCGTCGTACCGTGCGGATTCGAAGCTGCCAATTGACAGTGCGATTATCTGGTCCTACCGTTGCACGGCATACAAATAAAACGCTGCCCACATCGCCTGAAAAAATAGAGACGATGCCTGAGCCTGACAACAGACTGTGGCTGTTTTGCGGACCCTTGTTCCCCGGCAGCTGCTGTCAACAGACAACAACGTAATGGTCGGGGG
>JABDLQ010000169.1 GCA_013002925.1 Gammaproteobacteria bacterium
TTTCAAACCCCTGGACGACCAGTTCAGTTGCCCCACCGCATAACACGGCCTGTTCACCGAACAGGTCTGTTTCCGTTTCCTCGGCAAATGTCGTCTCAAGCACCCCGCCGCGGCTACCGCCCAGGCCATGGGCGTAGGCCAGCGCCCGTGCCAAAGCATGATCAGTCGCGTCCTGATGTACCGCGACCAGACACGGCACACCCCTGCCCTGTTCAAACTGCCGGCGCACCAGCCGACCCGGCCCCTTCGGTGCGATCAGCACCACGTCAAAGCCATCAGCCGGAACGATTTGTTTGAAATGCACGTTAAAACCGTGTGCAAACAACAACGTGGCGTCCTTGTTCATCACTGGAGCAATGGCTGCATAGACTGCAGGTTGTACCGTGTCAGGTACGAGCATCGCTACCAGTCCGGCACCTTTGGCAGCCGCTACAGGTTCCGCCACTTTGAGCCCGTCTTTTTTGGCCTGCTCCCAGCCAGCTCCGTTTTCGCGCACGCCAACTACCACATCATAATCGCTGTCGTGCAAATTGAGCGCGTGCGCCCGGCCCTGGCTTCCGTAGCCTACGATGGCAATTTTTTCATTCGTCAACAGGGTTCTGTCAACATCCTGCTCAGTATAAATCCGCACGTCTTGCTCCTGTAATTAATCGATTAATTGGTTAAAACATCTCGGTCGTGTCGGGTCCCAGATCATCCGCTTCCACATCGGGTTCAGTGCGGCAATTTATCCATGGCCCGGTAATCATTTGTTGATAGGCCTGACCCGGGCCCACCATCGGATACACCTCGGCATTGCGATCAATAATGACTTCCAAAAAAGCGGGGCCCGGAAAATTGATAAATTCCTGCACAACGCGCGGCACATCCTCTTTGCGCTCCAGTCTTTGCGCAAACTCAAAACCGTCCGCCTCAGCCGCTTTGACAAAATTCTTCTTGTGCAGGGATTTGTCGCTGGCTGACATCCGTCCCTTAAAAAACAGCCGCTGCCACTGTTGCACCATGCCATCGCCGAAATTGTTCATGACGACAATTTTTACGGGCAGATCATAGGTTGTTACGGTTTCCAACTCGCCAAAATTCATGCGCATGCTGCCATCGCCATCAATGTCGATCACGATGCGATCGGGTTGCGCAAACTGCGCACCTATCGCCGCTGGCAGTCCAAAGCCCATCGTGCCCATGCTGCCTGATGTCAACCATTGGCGCGGCTGGGCAAAATCAAAATACTGCGCTGCCCACATCTGGTGCTGACCAACACCCGTAGAGATGATGGCATTGCCTTTGGTCAGGCGATTGATTTCCTCGATGACGTAGTATGGCTGGATTGCGGCACTCGCACGATCATAATTTAATGCATACTCCGATTTGAGCGCCTGAACATGTTCTCCCCAATCACTAAAATCCCATGTTTTCTTTAACTGTCTGGCAACGACGAGGATAGCGGCAAGGCTTTCCTGCAGTGAGCCAACATGATGCCAATCGGCATTTTTTACTTTGCTGATTTCTGTTGCATCAATATCAAAATGGGCGACGTGTTTTGCCGCTTTGGCAAACTCGTCGGGTACACCGGCGACACGATCGTCAAAACGTGCACCCAGTGCAATCAGAAAATCGCAATCATCGACCGCATAATTGGCGTAAGCAGTGCCGTGCATACCCAGCATATGCAAAGACAGCGGGTGTTGGGTATCAGCCGCACCTATTCCCATGAGCGTGGTGACCACAGGAATACCGAAAAAATCAGCAAACTCTCGTAACTCTTCGGCTGCGTTACCATTGATAACCCCTCCGCCGGCATATATCAGCGGCCGTTCGGACTGTGTCAACAACTCCATGAAGGACTCAATCTGTGGTCGCAGCAGGCGATTGCGACGCAGTTTGGCCATGCGCTGCCGATACCCGGGAATGGGCAAATAGCCGGAGCCTTTAAAGCCTCCCACCCAGTTTTGTACATCCTTGGGAATATCAACAACGACCGGCCCGGGACGCCCGGTGCGAGCGATTTCAAATGCGGTTCGCACCGTCGCTTCCAGATCCGCCGGATCGGTCACCAGAAAAACGTGCTTACAGGCCGGGCCCATAATGCTGCTGATGGGTGCTTCCTGAAACGCATCGGTCCCGATTGCAGACGTGGGTACCTGGCCGCAGATCACCACAATTGGGGTCGAATCTGCCATGCAGTCACGCACCGGTGTCACCGTGTTGGTCGCACCGGGTCCGGAGGTAACCATTGCGACACCGACTTTCCCGCTGGCCCGCGCATAGCCTGATGCCATAAATGCGGCGCCCTGCTCATTGGCCGGGACGATAAGATTCAATGCCGGGTCTGTATCCGTGCCGTGTTGATCATTGAAACGAAAGACAGCATCGAAGGCCGGCAAGATGGCACCACCGCTGTAGCCAAAAATGGTATCCACACCTTCATCCGCCAGAATCTGGACGAGCGTTTCCGCGCCGGACAGCAGCTTGCCTGCCAGAGGATGTTGCGAATCTGATTGTGGTTGATGACTTTCGAGCATGGGAATGTCTTGCACACCGTCTTGCCGTCGACTAATCTACGGCGATGCGATGCAACATCACCATAACCGCGGAATTTGCCAGACTTGACTACACTTTCCAATAGTTTCCTGTGAAACACACGATTTCCATCTTACTACAGAACGAAGCCGGAGCTCTGCTACGGGTTGCGGGCCTGTTTTCTTCACGCGGCTACAACATCGATTCACTGCACGTTGCACCCACCCAGGACACGTCTGTATCGCGCCTGACCGTGGTGACACGCGGTTCCGATGAGGTGATTCAGCAAATCTGCAATCAGCTGCTGAAGCTGGTAAACGTGATAGATCTCATGGATATGACTGACGATATGCATTTTCAGCGCGAGTTGATGCTGGTCAAAATTCATCTGAACAAAGGGGTGCAAAATTCAATTCAGCAATATGCCGGTGAACTGAACGCCAACATCCTCGATCAGGAACGTGATTCCTTTGTGATGGAAATTACCGCGTCTTACCGGCACATGGGCACCATTCTTGAAAGACTGCGCACCTTTGGTGAAATACTGACCGTCGTGCGCAGCGGCACCCTCGCCATGCGCCACGGTGTGGGAAATTTTGATCACTGAATGCCGTTGTCATAACGCCTGAACCCAGCACAGATGAGCGCCGGAATTAATCAGCACATCGATAATGCGCGTGTCTACGAACTGGCACAGCGTACGCCTCTTGAGCACGCGCGCATTCTGAGCGCGCAGCTGCACAATGATATCTATCTCAAGCGTGAAGATCTGCAATCGATATTTTCGTTCAAAATCCGTGGCGCTTACAACAAGATTGCGCATTTGGTGGCCACTGAGAACCCGGCTGGAGTGGTCTGCGCGTCAGCAGGTAACCACGCGCAGGGCGTCTCTTTAGCGGCAAAAAAACTTGATATACACGCCATTATCGTGATGCCGATTACAACACCGGCCATAAAAATCGAAGCCGTCAGAGCGCTTGACGGTGAGGTCATCATTCACGGTGATACCTTTGACGATGCCAGCGATTTTGCAAAAGAGCTGGCACAACAAAAACATTATGCCTTTATCCATCCTTTTGATGACCCCCTGGTTATCGCTGGACAAGGCACGGTTGCCCGAGAAATTCTTGCCCAATCTGCAACACCGGTCGATATTATCTTTGTGCCGGTCGGAGGTGGTGGCCTGGCCGCTGGTATGGCGGCCTGCATCAAGCACCACTCGCCAACAACGCGCGTTATTGGCGTCGAACCCGAAGACGCGGCCAGTATGAGCCTGGCATTACAAACCGGGGCGCCGGCAACTTTGGACCGGGTTGGCGCGTTTGCTGACGGAGTCGCCGTCAAACGCGTGGGTGACCACACCTTTGCACTGTGCCAGCAATATCTCGATGACGTGATCTGCGTTTCCACGGATGAAATGTGTGCGGCGATCAAGGATGTCTTCCTCGAAACCCGGGTGATTGCCGAGCCGGCAGGTGCGATCAGCATTGCCGGGCTGCGCAAATACGTGGAAGAGCACAAGCTTACCGATCAGCACCTGGTTGCTATCAACAGTGGCGCCAATATGAATTTCGACCGTCTGCTGCATGTCACCGAACGGGCAAACATCGGGGCACACGAGGAAGCCCTGCTGGCTGTCGAAATACCCGAACAAACGGGTAGCTTTCTGGCTTTTTGCAAGGCAATCGGCAGACGCCCCGTGACTGAATTTAATTACCGGTATGACCATACCAAAAACGCGCATATTTTCGTCGGTATCAAGATCAGCCATGGCACACGCGAAACTCTGGAAATAATCGAGACACTGCGCGCAGCCTCCTACAAGGTCGTCGATCTCACTCACAACACAGTGGCCAAACTCCATTTACGCCATTTGGCAGGAGGCTCTGTCGCTGGCCTTGAGAATGAGCGACTCTATCGTTTTCAGTTCCCGGAACGTCCCGGTGCCCTCCTCGACTTTCTGGCTGCAGTCGGCATCACCTGGAACATCAGCCTGTTCCATTACCGTAATCACGGCTCGGATTTTGGCCGTGTGTTATGCGGTATCCAGGTTCCGGACGCAGAATTTACCGAGTTCCAGTCGCACATCGATGAGCTTGGCTACGCCTGGTGGGATGAATCAGACAATCCCGTCTACAGGTTATTTCTCGAACATTAGCGGGTGCACGGGTGGCGCGGTTTGTCATTCGCAAGAAACATGACCCCCAGTGCGCCACGAATACCAGGGCGCTCCTGCAAAGAACACTACGCGGATTCGGAGGGTTCCTGTTGCTGTACAAATTGGCAGGGCCCGGTCCTGCAAGGATCGGGCCCTGTTAATTTGGTGCCGAGAAGAGGAGTCGCACCTCCGACCTACTGATTACGAATCAGTTGCTCTACCAACTGAGCTATCTCGGCACAGATCTGTGAAAGGATGGCAATACGCCGGACGCAAACACCCCCCGGCGCGGCAGTATAAGTAATGCCGCGGTAGGCCGCAAATCAGCGCGTCGCCAACTGCGGGGGTCAGATATCCTGTTTGTTGCGGACGTGAATCACCACTTCGATATCTTGCAGTTCAGTACCGGGTGGAATTTCCGGCATTTGCTGGATTACCAGGCTCGCCGGATCAATATCGGTAATTTCATGCGTATCTTCATTATAAAAATGATGGTGATAGGTGATAACAGAATCGTAAAAAGTGCGCTCGGGATTAACATGAACCGCCTTGGCAATTCCTTTGGCTACGAAGCGATTCAAAGTGTTGTACACCGTCGCTTTTGACACCGATTTCCCGTGCTGCTTGATTTCATCGATAATTTGCTCTGCAGAAACGTGCTGAGCTCGCGAAAACAGTACCTCGCCAACTTCAACCCGTTGAGGAGTTATCGTGATTCCGTTTCTTCCCAAAACTCTAACTACTTCTTCACGTTGCATTGCTCTTGCCTCCCATACTCTCGCCTGCAACAGCATATCAAAAATTGCTGGTAGCGGGGCCCGGCACATCGTTCTCAGGCTTGTCAGCCGGTGCTGTCCTGCATCATCTGCTCAGCCGGCATGCAAGCCGGATCCGGCGGCAGCTTCACACCCGTATGGCAGCGCGCCGTATTCCGGTGCAAAGCACTGATGGCTGGGTAACCACCGAAAAGCAGCGCATGCCCCGGTACCCTCAGACGCAACCATGCACAATGCGCCTCCATTTGCAGCCACCCTGTTCCAGCATCAACATCCGTGACGTTTTTCACAGCACTTTCAATGAATTAGTAATAACACTTAAATAAAAACCAACATCATCAACTAGACTACCAACTCACTTCACGCCACCTGTGCGCCGCTTCGAGTCCAGCCCTGTGGCGACCACACTCTATTACTCCGGGCCAGTTGGTGCGCGCTACCCAATCATCTGACTGTGCAGCTGCTGCACACTTTGCAAATCAGGGCCCGCACCTGCTGCCCGCGGCTTGCGGCACCGGCAAAACCTACGATCGCGCCAGCCCCGATTTCTCCAGATACGGTTTTTTTCTGCGCAATCTTTCGACCGTCAAATTCATTTTGACGCCTGCCATACCGATTCGACTGTGCACACCGCGACGCACAATATTGTTGGCCGCTGACTATAATTGCATCACAGCAGCTTGTTGCGTCGGGCGTAATTGCTCTGATTGCCTGGTTTTGCGGCTGTTAAGCGAGTGCTCCGGTGCACTAGGCTGCCACCTTTTGCTTACAAGGAAGGTCGGATGCCGGGTGCCAGGGGGCTTAGCTTTGTAGAATTACTGGTCACACTGGTGATAGCAACTATTGTGGGTGGCTATGCGCTGGGAATTTTTACCACTTTAGTGGCGGGCAACCGACAAACCGGCACTATCAACAACGTGGTCACAAGCCTGTTGATGGCGCGCTCACACGCCATTACCCATCATGAGTATGTGCTGGTGTGTCCCAGTTCTGACGGGGTCCGGTGTGACAACACCCGAGAGTGGCATCACGGCTGGCTGGTCCGGGCCGCACCCACTGCAGCCGATGTGCTGGACAATGCAGCTTTACACACTGCCCTGCGCACTCATCAGGCCGCACCGTCCCTCACCATGCTCGCCAACCGTGATTATTTCCTGTTTCGACCCTTCGCGCGGCGGGCTACCAACGGTACCCTGGTGTTCTGCCCGGACCTTGCTTCCGTACCCGGAAAAGCGATTATTATCAGCTATACCGGGCGACCACGCGTAGCGCGACATCTGAGTGACGGTCGCCCGGTGCCCTGTGCAATGGATTCGGGATGAGCTGCAAATTATGTAATACCGCTTGTCCGTTAAGCTCGACCGTTCGTCGGAAAGTGTGACGCAGATCACACTCTGCGCTTCTATACTCAAAGAGCAGAGAGGACAACAACGATGAAACGACGCCAGAGCGGATTAAATCTTGTGGAGCTGATGGTCGCCCTGGTGGTAGCCGGGATTGCGCTCTCTATTGGTGTGCCGTCATTTAACGTCAGCATCAAAAATTCCCGATTGACAACAGCGGTGAACAACCTGGTGACCTCCATGCACATAGCACGCTCGGAAGCGACCAAACGGGGCACTCCGGTGACGCTGTGTCGCACTGATCAGACGGCCATCGCGACGCCGGTCTGTGGCAGCGGCTCGAACTGGCGCGATGGCTGGATGGTATTTGTCGATACCAACAACAATGCGACACTGGATTCTGCGGCCGGCGAGGACGTCTTGCACGTCACCGGGGCCCAACATGAAAAGCTGAATGTTATCAGCGATAACGTGATCAATCAGGCCATTACCTACCGTGCGAATGGATTTGCGAACCTGGCACCTGGCGGCAGCGGTCCCCGGTACCTGGTATTTTGTGACGACTCAAAAGCAGATCGCTTTTCACGAGTTTTGGCCATTTCCAATACAGGTCGGCCCCAGATCATACCCCCTCTGTCACCACTGCACACACGGCCCTCCTGCGAGTAAACATGGGTGAATTCATGAAACAAGCTTCAATGACAAAACATGCGGGTGGCTTCTCGTTGATTGAGGTGCTGGTAGCTCTTGTTATTTTGTCAGTAGGCATGCTCGGTATTTTGACGCTGCAGGTCAAAGGTCTGCAGTTTACTCAAAATGCCATGACCAACACCCAGGCGGTCAACATTGCTAGCGATATGGTTGATCGAATTCGCGCGAATCCCGCTGCAAGCTCTGCCTATGCTATTCCGTACGGTCCAACCAGTGCTGCGCCGTTAACAAATTGTGCAGATGCTGATGGTGTCTTTGTGACCGCCGTGTGCACCCCGCCGGCGATGGCAGCCCACGACATATGGCAATGGAAAAGCCAACTGCAAAACGCTTCGAGCCTGCCGGATGCCGATGGCAGGATTACCGTTAATGCAACCACGACGCCGCCCACCTATACGATTGAAGTGAAATGGGTTGAGCGTGGTGAGGAGCAACAGCATGTGGTCAAATTTCAGTAGCAGCTATGAATAGTCACCGCACAAACAACGATTCATCTATGCGTAACCATCAATACGGACTCAGCCTGATCGAACTGATGATCGGCATGGCGATTGGCATCATTCTCGTGGGCGGTTCTTTTTATGTGTATGCCAGCACGCGCGCCGCATTTGACACGAATGAAAGCTACGCATTGATGCAGGAAAATGCCCGATACGCATTTACGCTGCTGGAACCGGACATTCAACTGGCCGGTCTGTGGGGCAATCACTCAAATCCGGACGCAATTGTCGGCCGGGCAGCGGATCGCGACGCTGGCGATGTACTGTTTGCCGGTGATTGCGCAGCCAACTGGACCGTAGATTTTAATCAATACCTGGGGGGCACCAACGATGTTGCCTCACCTTTGTCGTGTTTTCCGGACGGCCGCTACCTGCTCGGCACTGATGTGCTGATTTCCCGCCGTGCGGCAACGACTCCCGTGCGTGATGCGGATCTCGCTGTCGGGCAGGTCTATTTACGCTCCAGCGAATTTCCGCTGAGCGAGGTTTTTATTGCCGCAGGTGCCGACCCCACAACATCGATTCCAACTGGACTACCGCAACGCGCGGAAAATTTTCCGGTCATCGCACGCATGTATTACATCAGCAAGTACACCGTTGCCAGCGGCGACGACTCTGATGGCATTCCGTCATTACGCAGAGTTGAACTGCAGACCTCCGGTGGTGCACCTGACATTATTGACTCTGAAGTCATCCCCGGCGTGGCGAACATGCAAGTGCAATTTGGCATTGACTCCAATGGCGACGAGGCTGTAGATGCGTACGTGCATGCCGACAATCCACTGCTACGCAATGACAATGTAAAAGCGGTACGCATCTGGCTTCTGATGCGTGCACAAAACCCTGAACTTGGTTACGAAGACGACCTTGTCTATCGCATGGGCGGACGCAATATCAGTGTCCCGGATGCTTTCAACGATCACCGCCATCTGGCAGTCTCACGCACAATTTTTTTACGCAACCGCTAGGCGGCAGCAACGCTTCAATCACATGGTGAAAATTATGCAACAGTTCAAACAGCGACAATCCGGTGCAGCTTTAATTGTCGGGCTGGTCCTGCTGGCGATCTTAACGTTGCTCACGGCAACATCGATGAACAGTTCAACCGTAAGCTTACGGATGGCAGATAACGTCAAGCAGGCCGATCTTGCCTTTAAAGCGACAGAAACTGCGCTCAACAATGAGTTTTTAAATGGTGGTGCTTTGACCATGGACGGCACTGTCTCACCGATTGACCCTGAAAACCCGGATGACCCGTTGATCAATAACATTGCACGTGCACCGGCCGATATTGGGGTCGATGTCGTCGGCGATAGCAGCCCGGATATCACCGTGTCGGTTGTGACCATTCTGGAAGATGAGTTACAGCCAGGCTTTGGCACCGGTCTTGGGAACGAGGCTGGCGCCAATATGCATTTTGAAATTCAGGGTGCTGCTACAGCAGGGCGCGGGGCACGGTCGAGTCAGCGCCTGGGCTTTTCCATTTTGGTTCCGCAACCTTAATTATCGGAATACACCATGAAAACCATTTTTCTGAAAACAGTTTTTTTACTTGTGCTCACAGGCGGGGTCTCAGGCGTTGTCGCAGCACCTTTTGTCCACACAGAATTCGCAGCAGAAACCTCGATCACCCTGCTTGGCGACAAGCCATTGAGCGGCGGCACGTTGTTTGTAAAGCGCTGTGACCAGTGCCCGCGCGTCGCGGTGAGCTTTAATCCCGGCACGCTGTACTACCAACAGCGCAAGCGCATCTCCGCTGACGCCGCTATGGCTCTGGATGGCCAGGGCGCCACTATTTTCTATGATCCAAAAACAAAATACGTAACACGAGTGGTGTTTTGGCGCTCGCAATAACAACAGTTTATCAGGCCGGCGTCGCTGCCTGCCTGAGCATTACGGGTATTACTTATGAATAGGTCAAATTGTTCAGCATCGGTATTTCTGACCAGTGTCTTCATGACAGTCATGACATTGTCACCGGTTTATGCCGATGACACGGAAACCCTGGTAGGGCGGACGTTACCAATTGCGGGCCCCAACGTCACCATTATTATCGACAGCTCCGGCAGCATGCTGTCAAATGTTCTGGTGGATGGTGACACCTATATGCCCGATACCACCTACACGGGTCCTTTTAATGATGCATCGAGACTGTATTACACGTTTACAGCCGGTGATGCCATTGACTTCCCGGATGATACCGCCACTGCCGGCAACGGGTGGGTGCGATCGGCAGTGTTTGCCTGCAACGCCGCACAAATTGCGCTCAACTCAACAGGCTATTTCACCACTCGTTACGCACAGTTCGGAGACAACAGCGACGGGACCGGTTCCTGGAAAGCCCTGGTGGCGGCCGGATCCTCCGGACCCACCTCGGATACGTCACCGGTTTTCGGCGAGGACAGGACCACCGAGTGCAGCTCTGACCTTGGCATTCATGGTCTGGATGACACCTCGCCTGCCACCTATCCGGTCAATGACAGCGTGCCTGATGATCCCGCCACCCTGGGTGATGAAGAGGCCAATTTGTATACCTCTGTTGATACAGCGGCCGAACGCATCGACTGGGACATTACGGGCGCGACATATACGTTTTTCAGCAATAATTTTCTGAACTGGATTCATGAACGGGCGGCAAGCGGTGATCCGGTCGTTTTCACTCGTCTGGAAATCGTGCAAAAAGTCGCAAGGAATCTGATCAATGATCTCAGCGCTGATAGCATCCGACATGGATCCCCCCTGCGTGTCGGTGTGATGCGTTTCTCTACCAACGGCTCAGGCGGGATGGTGGTTCATGAAGTTGCCGATGTCGCAGTCAATGCGGGGACCCTGATCGAACGCATCGATGCGATCACGGCGGACAACAACACCCCGCTGGCAGAAACCCTGTATGAAGCGAATCGTTATTACAAGGGCGAGAGCGTGTTTTTTGGAAGCGAATCCAAACCAATTGCATCGGTGGATGGATCACGTACCGGCGATAGCTACAATTCACCGATCACGTCTGCCTGCCAAAAAAACTATATTGTGCTGTTGACTGATGGCCAGCCTGTTGGAGACACCGAGGCCGATACTGCCATTAATGACCTGGTCGGCACGTGCACCGGCAGTTGTCTGGATGAGCTAAGCGTCTATCTGCACACCAGTGATGTAGCATCCGGCATAGACGATGTCCAAACTATTGATACCTATGTGATCGGGTTTTTTACTGACTCCGATTTGCTGCGCGACACGGCCACCGGCGAAATTCTGTATGACGCAGACGGCACCTTGCTGCCGGCTCCACGCGAGGGATATTTCCTCGCCGAAGACCCTGATCAACTGGCGGACGCATTTGCCACCATCTTTGGTGGGGTCACGGCGGATGTGAGTTCATTCACAGCACCCACAGTGTCTGTTAACAGCCTCAATCGCCTGACCAACCGCGACACCCTGTATTTCACGATGTTCGAACAATCACGCCGTGGCGAGCCCCACTGGAACGGCAATCTGAAGGCTTACCGGATCGGCACTGCCGGCACCGATGACCTTGCAATTCTGGATGCTGCCGGCAATCGTGCACTTGACGACAGCGGCAATTTCAAACCATCGGCTCGCAGCATCTGGACACTCGTAGCAGACGGACCGGATGGAGGCGATGTCAGTAAAGGCGGCATGGCCAGCCGCCTGTCGGCATCGCGCAAAATCTACAGCAACGTCACGACCAGCGCTAACCTGGCGGATTTGTCGAATCGTGTCAGACCGGAAAACACAGATCTGACCAAAACGCTGCTGGGCATAGATGGTGCCACGGATGACGAACGCACTGCCTTGATAAATTTTGCCAAAGGTTTAAATCCTGATGGCTCACCAAGAAAAGTTCTCGGCGATCCTTTGCACAGCGAGCCCTACGTCGCCACGTTTAGCGGTGCAGACGATGACCTGATGCTGTTTTTTGGGACCAATGACGGCTATCTGCATGCGGTCGACCCAACGCCCGCTACCGCGACGGAGGACCTGGAACAATTTGCGTTTATCCCCAAAGAACTTCTCAGGCAGCTACCGCGGATCAAGGAAAACCCGCCATCTACAGACCCGATCGGTAACAAAGCCTATGGGATGGACGGCCCGATTACCGGCTGGATCCAGAACGACGATGGCGATGGCGTAATCGAAAGTGGCGAAACACTGCATATTTACGCTGGCATGCGCCGCGGGGGCGGTGCGCAAAGCAGTTACCACGCGCTCAATCTGGCCAATCGCAGTGAACCCAAGCATGAGTTCGAGATCAGTCGGTCACGCACAGGTTATGCAAAGCTTGGGCAAACCTGGTCACCACTGTCGCATGGCAAAATACGCGTGGGTGGCACGGCCCGCGATGTGCTGTTTTTCGGTGGTGGTTATGACACCAACCAGGACAGCAATTACACACCCGATGCAATGGGCAATGCCGTGTATATCGCCGATGCGCTGACAGGTAACAAAATCTGGAGCGCCAGCAACAGCGGTGAAGCCCTGAACTTACCCGACATGAAATTCAGCATTCCGTCAGAAATTCGCATCATTGACATCAATCAGGATGGCTTCATCGACCGCATGTACGTCGGCGATATGGGTGGTCAGGTGTGGCGTTTTGACATCGATAATTTTGCCTCAGACCCGGCCGATGCAATCACCGGTGGTCTGCTGGCCAAGCTCGGTGGTACTGACGCCGCCGATGCGCGCCGCTTCTACTCTCCTCCCAGCGTGGCACGCTTTCTGGAAGACGGCGAAAGCTTTTTGACGGTAGCGCTGGGATCCGGTTATCGCGCGCACCCGCTCGATGAAGATGTCAACGATCGGTTCTACATCTTGCGGGACGACAATGTTCTGGGGCCGGAACTGGATGATAGTGGCGATCCTGAATACGGAGACACTAACCCGGCACTTTTGATTGAAGACGCTGACCTTGCCGTAATATCGGACACTATGGCGGTCAGCGGTGCGTTTGCCGGCTGGAAACTGATCTTGCCTGGCTCCGGTGAGAAATCCTTGTCTGCTGCCATCACTATCGATGGTCGGGTGTTTTTCTCCACTTACACTCCCGAAACACCAGCGCTTAGCTGCGAGCCGGTTGCGGCGATCGGCCTGGGCAAACTCTACGGCATCGATATACTGACCGGGCTGCCAACACTTTATGATGATCCTGACGCGACGACACCGGTCTTCAGCGTTGATCTGGACCCAGCCGGTATTCCACCGACACCACGACTTGTCTTCACAGAGCCAACCTGCACCGATTGTGACACGACCGTCTTTAATGAAGTCGCAATCTTGCCAGGCGGTGATCCAATTGATCCGCGGATTTCTACCAGCCCGATTAAAACCTACTGGTACCAAACCGATGCCGATGGGGGAAATTAGAATGCATCGCACGGCGTTAACGAGCGCGGTGCGCGAGCGCGGACTCACCCTGGTGGAGTTGCTCATCACTTTGGTGATCCTGGGCATTCTGGTGGCGATAGCGGTTCCCAATTACACCGACCGGGTCATCAAAGCCAGTCGCAGTGATGCAACCAGTGCGCTGCTGGCGCTCGCAGCGGCGCAGGAAAAATTTTATCTTAAAAATAATGCGTATACGGACACACTTGCCGACCTCGGAATAACCACCACCGCAGAAAAAAAATATGACCTTGCCATCACAGTGCCAGGCGCTGGTGGATTTGTAGCTACTGCGACACCAGCAGATGGCAGCCCCCAACTGGCCGACAGCAACTGCCAGAGTTTTTCCATTGATCACACCGGGCGCAAACTGGCCACTGATGGCGATTTGGGCGATACAACCGGTAAATGCTGGTAGATCACGCACTAACGATTGGCCAGCGCTGCGGCGAAATGTGAACTGACTCACGGCCATAAATCCGCAAAAAATATAATCTTCCCCCTTACTCTCGATCACTTGTGTGGC
>JABDLQ010000177.1 GCA_013002925.1 Gammaproteobacteria bacterium
GAACAGCACCATGAACAGCCCGCCGGCCGGCATGGCGGCGAAGAGTTGAGGCATCCAGATGAAGGTAAGCCCGGTCGCTGCAGGGCCACTGGTGCGCATCACCTCCAGGACATCGGCCTTGCCCATCTCGGCCCCGAGCACGGCGAAGACGGTACCGAAGATGACGATGGCGGCCATCATCGACACCGTGTTGTTACCCACGCCGGTGATGATCGCATTCTTGACGACGCCATGCTTGCTTTGCATGTAGGCCCCATAGGTGAGGATGAGCCCCCACCCTGCGCCGGTGTCCCAGGCGTTCTGCGTGAGCGCTTCGAGCCAGATGCGTGGTTTGGCCAGTGTTTCCCAGTCGGGGGTGAATAAAAACGCCACGCCTTCCATCGCGCCATCGAGGGTGAGTGCACGCACCAGTGAGATCAACACGATGAGCAACAGCGTGGGAATGAGCACCATGTTGACGCGTTCAATCGAACGCACGCCTTTCCACACGGCCAGTGCGCCAAGACCCATTGCCATGGCATGAAACATCACCGGAAAGCCGCCGGACTGGAAGCTGTCCCACGTGCTGGTTGCCGACGCCACATCCAGAGGTAAGCCACCGGTCAGCATCTTGAGCGTATAGTACAAACACCATCCGGCAACGACCGAGTAGTAAAACATGATGGCGGTTGCCACGAAGCCCACAAAGCCGCCCATCCAGGTAACTTTTGGTCCGGCGATTTTTGCAAACGTTCCGACCACGCCCATGCGGCCTTTGCGGCCAAGCGCATACTCGGCAATGATCAGCGGCAGGCTCCATACCACGAGAAAGATAAGCCATGCGAATAGAAATGCACCGGCGCCGTCGTCGCCGCTGTTTTGCGCCGCGATGCGTGGAAAGCGCCAGATGTTGCCCGTGCCGACGGCGATACCGAGCACGCTGAGAAGCAAAGCCCAGCGGGAAGAGAAGCGTTGGTGTTTCATTGATTATTCTCGTTGTGAAATTTGTATTCCCAGCCGACCTTCGATAGTCGTATCGAGACCAGGCATACGATCAATGGACTAACAATAGGTGTTTTGGCGACGTCATGCCACCCGCGACAGGAAAAAATTAAAGCCTGTGCCGACAAAATGTATCGCGGAGGAAATAAGACGGGAAGAAGTAACAGACCACGGTTTCTCTCCCAGCGTTCTGCTTCAAACCACCGGTTATGCTCTGTGCTGCATAATCAGTTCTTAACACTTGACCATGCGCAAGACGTCGTTGAGGCTTGGCGAGAGGATTAAATTACGCAGCGACCCCATGGTTTGCTGGGGCACTTAACACCGTCTGGGTTCGTCGCTCAGGCGGCACAGACGAAGGCTCAATTAGTCGCTAATGTCCAGAAGCAAGTTGTCTATGAATTGGGGGAGCATCAAAAGCTCGAGAACTCTGGTTTAGAACTGTGTCATTGACGAAGGAGCTTACGACCTCGCTATTGTTCGTGACCGCTATGGCGGTTTTGTAATCCATTAGAAATTGCCTGACTATCGTTATCAGTGTTGCCACGGCTGTTCTGGTGTTAAACGCCCGCTTCCAAGATCGCTGACAACATCATGTCCACCGGTGTACAGGGCGCCTTGCACTGAAGTCCGTTCCCTTTCGAGCACAGCGTGCCGTGATCGGCCTGATCTTGTGCGACGTGTTAATGGTTGCCTTTACCGGGGTCTATCGATCGTAGCAATTAATCAACGCTCTTTACTATCAGGAAGTGGCTCCTGTAAAAACCGCCTGAAAGGTTCACCGCGATTCAATAAATCTCACGTTGATAGATACGTCGTGCGTTTCCGGAATAGATGCCAAAGGTGGCCGTACCGGTAGGATCCTCCAGACCGGGCATGGCCAGATCCCAATCGAATTCCAGCCAGGCCGGAACGTCACTACTGATGGTGAGGCGACCATCGTTGCCAGCCCCGGGGGCGGCAAGAAACAGGTTAAAATCGCCACCCAGTGGTGGCGTTCGATAGAGCTGTGCTGGTGGTCCCACCGTGGCACAGCCTGCACCGCTTGAACCAGGAGCACCACTGTCCAGAACGCAGGTTTCACCGGGGTTTAGTGAGCCTGCCCAGCCACCCAGTGACAGTAGCGCCCCGGATGTGCAACTGTCCGCGGTATGCGTAACAAATCCGGCGGTGGCATTGACATATACCTGGGTCGTCTGTTGCACCGCTAAATTGACCAACTCCGAGCCAATGGCATTCGAGAGGTTGACCCGGCCATAGCGCATGCTTGAGCCGGCGTCGAATGAAATACCGCTGCCAGCACCGAACACTACCGGGTTGCTGGCCGGGCCAACATTGTCCGCGTCCAGCACATCGATGCTCAGACTGATATCTGCATCAAATGGTGCCTCGGGAGCAGCGCGCACAAACTCCAGACCCGTGCCACCGCTAAAAGTCAGCGTTGCAACACCGCCACCAAGATCGGCGATCACAGGATCACTGGCCGGAGGCGGTAACCCAGCGGTGTCCAGAGCGTGACCGACGGCCACATATGAACGATTCTGCAATGTCGTGTTGTCCAGCTTGAAAAACGTACCTGAATAATTTTGCGTAACAGACGCCGTGGCAGCGCGGGCTGTAACAGTGGCCCTTGGCGCCAGCGAGTAGTTGAAGGCTTCACCAATGTAAGTGAAACCGCCGCCAGCACAGGAAGTACTGAATGCAGGCGAGTTGAGTACCACGTCGAAGTGATCCGGAATGAACCGACCCACGTTTGCAGATGCAGCTCCGGTGACGTTGCCTCCGGTAAGGTAATTACTGTCGTCCACGGTGGGGGTCAGCGTAACAATCCCGACTTCCGGCCAGATAAAGTCGGTACCAGTGGCGGTGCCTCCGGCGAACCCGCCAAAACCTATACCCGCGGTGAGCGGTGGATTGACCCCGGCGGCCGGCGCCACAAGGCTCGTCGTCAGCGCGACGCTCTCCGGAATCGATTCACGTCCGTAATTCGGGGTCGGGTCACCCTCCGCGTCGCGCGCCGTGACCGTCACCGCGAACGGCTGTCCCGCTTGCATAAATACGGGGCCTGCAGGCCCGGCGGCGGCCGGATTCGGGTTGCCACTGCCGTCTTCAATGTTGCTTAGCGTAAACGAGTCGGGCTTGACGACAAAACTGGCGGTCGCACCACGGATACCGGTGGGCAGGTCCGGATGCGGCACGCTGTCGTCTTTGACGAGTATCTGCAGTAGCCCGACATCCTTGTACTTCGCAACCACTGAGGCCTGACCGTTCGTAAAGACCAGCGGTTGCGGTGCGGCGCCGGCTTCGTTCGAAGCAATCGCCAGGGTGTCTATGGTAACCAGGCGCGTCCCCGAGAAGGGATTCAGGTAAGCGGACCAGAACGAAATATTCCGCGGCCCGGTGTACGTTTCAATCACACCGCATTGGTTGTCCGAGGGTGATTGTCCGTAAGCGGTCAGGTACAACGGCATGTCCGTGCCGGCGGTACGCGGCCCGCCAAACGGTGCGATCACCGCTGGCGGTGGATTGGATAACGGCTCTCCCGTAAGCGTAAAGCCGCTGGCCGAATACACGAGATCCCCTTCCCCGTCCTGGTCCCGTACCATCGGGTCCAGAGTCTCGTAGGTATCTATATTAAGTGTCGCTGGTCCGGCGCGGTAGTCCAGCGCAAACACCGCGGTACTCTCGCCCAACGGCCAGTCATAAGTGGCCAGTCCGTCGCCGGCCACAGCGTCGTTGAATACACCGCTCCCACTAAGAAGGCTCCAGTCACCAACCCCGTTCTGGGTATCGAGGGTGATTTGCGTGTTGTAGTCAATGCGAGGCGTGCCCGCCAGGCTATCGACCAGGTCAACCTGGATGGACTCACTAAGGCAATGAATGCCGGAGTTGTCGTGAGAAACCACCGTCTCGACAATGCTGCAGCTGGTACAAATACGCGTACGATTCATGTGGTCGCGTACGTCTTTGGCGGTGATGGTGCTGTCCCACAGCGTCAGTTCGTCGATCTCGCCATCCCAGTGGCGACCAGTATTCTGCGAGTTTTCACCGATGCTTAAATCGAAATTATTCTGATTAATGGCGTTACCGAGATTAGCGGAACTGGCCAGGGCACCATTGATGTAAATGTGCATTTGATTGCGGTCATAGCTACCGGCAACATGCACCCATACCCCTGGAATTGGTACATAGTTGGAGTTAAGGTCTGCGTTGTTGCAACCCCCGTTGAGCCCGAGCGTGATGCCGTATCGCGTATTTCCAGGCAGCGTATCATTGATCGCGCACCCACCATTGAGGTGCAATCGGTACGAACTGTCGCCCTTGGCGAAAATTGACTCCCAGTCGGTCAAGGCCGTCGCATTGTGTCGCACCCACACGGCAAAACCGAGTCCATCCCCAAGATCCAGCAGTGGGTCATCGGGAATATTCACCTTGCCTGAGGTGCCGTCGCTGCCTGCGGCCTGGCACAGTTGGCCGTTCGTCACCAAAGACATGCCGCCGACCGTGGTGCCATCCAGTCCGTTTGGACCACTATCCAACACTGGGCTTGCCGGGAGATCCAGGGTGCAGTCATCCATGTGCCAGTCGCCGACTATATTCGGAATCACTTTTTCGCAGACTGTCAGTTCGCCTTTTTTGGCGGCGTAGTAGGCATTACCAATGTCCGACACCCAGTCATCCTTGAACTCCTCGTTGCCTTCCTGGGTTATCTGCCATGCGGCTCCATTGTAATAAAGCAGCTCTCCCTTTTTTCCGACCGCGTAGACTTCCTCGCTGGACACCGAGCCACTGATGCCACGAAGGTCTTCATTAGCCTCGATCAACATGGTGCAACTGGTAGCCGTATGAAGATACACTTCGTCTTTGTTTACCAGATAAATATTGCCGTTCCCGTCTCCCCACAGGTCTTCGA
>JABDLQ010000214.1 GCA_013002925.1 Gammaproteobacteria bacterium
CTGCGTTGTGAACTGATTCAAAGTGTACCCGACACGAAGGTGTTAGTTTTCCAGATTCTTAACAGCGAGAATGACAATGGATATCGTGGTTGCAGAGAGAGCGCTGGTTGCCGAATCTCCTGAAGGAGACCGCACTTCCATACACGTTACCGTCGGCAGGCCGTTCAAAGTCGCCGAACAGACCTGGAGTTGTCCGTTGCGCCTGGATGGCCTGGGTTCGGTTAGCGATGGACTGGGAGTGGATTCCTGGAGTGCACTGACAGTCGCTATCGGCGTTGTACATCAGCACCTCACCGCTTGCATCGAACAAGGCATGCGCCTGGTCTGTGCCTATGACAATTCGGATATCGATCTGGACGATCTGTTTCCGCGATTCTGATCGCCTGTACCTGCACTTCCACGGCACGTGCCAATCTTTGTCAGGTGACGCTGCTCCAACTTATTTCTTTGGTCATGTACTCCGAGCAGTCGCCAGGACACTCAATGGGGACAGTCAATGGATGTCCGAAACGTGCGTTTTGCACGAGGATGCACATCTGCAAAGACAGTTTGTGCTGAGTCAATGTCCACACAAACCGAAAACGGCTGACATGACCATGACACACCGCTGTGTCCGCACGAACCCATAGATTGCCGCAAACCGACATGCATGACGCACAGGCTCTTTGCACATGACTTCGTCAATAACAATACAGCACACCGGAGCGATTACCTTGCGGCCGGCGTATAACCAACGCGATGTGCTGTCTGTAATCTGACCCCACATAGACACACACCCGATGGCAACGGCCCGGGTAGAGGCCTTATTACAATGCGGTACGGCGTTACAAACATTTGTAGCTCAAGCCCGGTAAATTTTTTGCTCCACCCGTTAGTCAGCTCATCCCGCCATTTCCAAACAGACTCAGAATCTAAAGCGAATGCCGAGCTGTACTCGATAAACAGACGGTAGCCTGGCAATCGCAGGGCGTGAAACCACCGTACTCGGACCAGTTACAGCCGCGGATGTCGGAGACAGAATATACTGAGCGCCACCGGGCGCCAGAGCGACATTCGCGACAGCCACATTGGACGGTGCGGTGTAGCTGTTTACCCTACCCCAGTCTTCGTTTAAAAGGTTCAACAGGTTTTCGACATCCAGTGTAAACTCCAGTTTTTTCTCGCCAGAGCCAATGCCCACTTCCTGGGCAATGCGCAAATTCAGTGAATTTATCCAGTCGGTGCGACAGGCGTTTCGCGGTACGATCGCACCGCGGCGGTCTCGCAAACAAGGCTCACTGTCGATATAGGCATTCAGGTTGGCAAGAAACGTCGGGTCTCCCATGATAATCGGATCATTGGGCCCGGTAGGCACATAAAAGAGCTGCGAGCCGGGGTTGTCTCCTTCGCTGCCAAAATCGGCCAGAAAGTTACCGCCAAATGTTGGCATACCGGCGCTGCCAAAAACATGCGAATAGTGACGCCCGGAACGTCCCGAGTACACCAGGCTGGCTGACGTCAGGTTGTCGCCAAACAGCTCTTTTTGCCAGTTCAGCGTGGCCGAAATGCGATGACGCACCTCATACCGCGAGGCCGCTTCCTGGGGATTATTCAAATCCGTCTGGGGATCCATAGCCAGTGTTTCAAAAATCACGAAACGATTGTACGAGCGCACCTCTGTGACATCCTGGTAGGTATATCCCAGCGTGCCAAAAAAGGTTCCATAGCCGGTATCAACTGTTTTCGAAATATCGAGCGTATAGATTCCGCCGCCACCACGGCTTGTATTTCTGACGATATAATCGGCATCGGCTGGAAGATCATATATCGGGCGACCATCAGGTGCGGTACCCGCTTGCCGTCGACGCGCCTCAAATACATCATAGCCTTCTGCCACATTTGAAAGGATCGCTTCGAGCGACACATTCCAGTCATCGCCCATGCCAAAGCGGGACAAATCCGCGACATAGTCTGCGCCGATGCTGTATTTCCACGTGCGCAGAAGTTCAAAGTCGGGAGATATCGCGTCCGTCTGGGCTATCGGAGAAACCCCGATCAGCCCCTGGAAGTTGGTAAAGGCAGCTGTCGGGTCAGGCAATGCCGCCACTGCCGTCGATACAGGCGGAGCATCCGGACCAAATGATGGGATAAACGATGCAAACGTACGACTCACCCCATCACCGGCATAACTGTTGGAGAGCATGATCAGCGGAGTACCACCACCGAATAACCCGGCGCCGCCGCGTACCGTCAGTCGATCTGTTGGCGTCCAGTTAAAGCCAACGCGCGGCAGCACCATATCTTTGCCATCCAGGTTTTCCGTGTTGGAAAAACCACGGCGCGCCATAAAATCGGCGTTGGTTTTGATGGGATCATCGTTACTGACTTTGTCGTAGCGCAGGCCAAATTTTAGTGTTAGTTCATCCGTCGGCATCCATTCATCCTGCAGATAAATGCTGTTGACAGTCAGATCGAAATTGGCCTCGGCATCACCGGCGACTCCGGTATTGGAATTCCCATAAAGGACAAAATTTACATCCCGATTCCGCAAATCGTTGATCGATCCGAACACATAGTTGCCTTTTGAAAATGGCAGGAACAGGTTACGTACCGTATATTTTTCCTGTTCGAAACCAGCCGTCAATGTGTGCGCACCCAGGTCATAGTCACCCTTGATCCGAATCAGGCGGGATTTGTTATCCAGTTCGTTGGAATGCCGAAAACGATCACCACCTGCGGTAATCGTGCCACCACCGGGCGTCGTCACGGCAAAATCAGGCGTATTGGGGTTTACGCTGATTTGACGGTTCTCCACGTCCTTGAAGCCAATCTTGACTTCCGTGGAGAACACATCCGACCAAGTAGAAAACGCCTGGAGTGAAAACGCATCAAGGCGCTCATTGATGTTGTAGCGATTGGACTGCAGTACCGCAACTTCGGGAAAATCATCGAATAAGACATCACCGTCCGCAACCTGATAGGTGCCAACAGCCCGATGATTATCGTCAATATACCAGTCGAGTTTTAATAACAGCTTCTCGTCCTGATCCGTGTCAGTAGCCGCAAACCTGCCCGGATCAAAGCCATAGACCGTGTTAAAAATTCCAATCACTTCGTCGACATTGGCCTGGGTCACGCCAGCTATGCTGTCAATGGTCTGAGAATTTGATGGTAAGGTGGTTTTGAATTTTTCATAGTTGGCAAAAAAGAACAGCTTGTCTTTTACGACCGGGCCGCCAAGCGTAAACCCGTAGGTATCCTCATCAAAATCGCCGATGCCAAGCTTGCGACCCCCTTCAGTTGTGTTCCCGGTCAGGCTGTCACCTGTCGTGAAGCCGTACACGCTGCCATGAAACTCGTTCGTGCCGGACTTGGTGACAATGTTGATATTGCCACCAATAAAATTGCCGTACGTCACATCAAACGGTGCCAAATTGACGTTAATCGCTTCAATGGCGTCAATGGATATCGGCGAGCGCTGGGTAGCCGAAGCATTCTTGGAGAGTCCAAAATTGTCATTTTGCGCCACACCATCGATGGTTACGCTGTTGAATCGGAAGTTCTGGCCAGCCATGGACACCGCCGGCCCGCGTGCTACGCTCGTATCCACCAGTATTTTTGGATCGATCGACAACGTGCTGACAAAATCACGTGAAATCGAAGGCACTGCATCAATCGTCTG
>JABDLQ010000227.1 GCA_013002925.1 Gammaproteobacteria bacterium
CATAGATATCGCGATAAAACAGGGAGATTTGCATGCTTACTGTTTAACTGCCTGTAGCTATACCTCGGGTGAATCGACTACATTTTTTGATGGTGATGACAGCGTATTGGAATGGGCGCGCACACACCGGGCGGGAGTCCGGCAAAAAATGGATATAAATCACCTTATGGCGTCTTCCGCGATACCGGTTATTTTTCCTTCGGTAAAACTAGGCCGAGAGTATTTCGGCGATGGCTCAATGCGGCAGATATCGCCGATCAGTCCAGCCTTGCATCTCGGGGCTAAAAAAATACTGGTGATCGGGGTACGGAAGGAAAGCGAATTAGGACTGCCTGAACCCCCGAGGTACAGACCCTCCCTTGGACAAATTTCAGGTTACGTGCTGGATACATTGTTTCTTAACAGCTTGCATTCCGATATTGAACGGATGGAACGGACCAATAGAATCCTCGCGGATGCGGATCATCGAGACAATGATAAACTGAAGATCGTTGAGCACCTGTTGATCAGCCCATCCGAGGACATTGCGTCAATCGCCGCAAAATATTACAAGCATTTGCCGAAGGGATTTCGAATTGCTCTCAGCCTTATTGGGCTGCAGCGAGGCAATAGCCGACGCTTTATCAGTTACCTGATGTTTGTCGAGGAGTTCTGCCAGGAGTTGATTGATTTAGGATACCGTGATGCAATGGCGCAGCGGCAAGAACTGGAGCAGTTCCTGCTCAGCTAAATCCTGCTGAACATTTTTAGTAGTTTTGGATGCGATTCCCAGTTTTTCAGGAACCGTTTACGATCACGCAGGTGTGCCCGCTTCCAGGTGGCTTCGCTGCGATGGATAGCGGCGGCATCCAGGTCCAAAAAGTAAAGCTGGTTATCCAGCCACATCAGGTTGGTAGCTTTCATATCACCGTGCGAAAGTCGATGTTTGCGCATGATTGCGTAGGCCCGCTTAATGGCCAGGGCAACCCTGGTTCGTTCCTCTGAATCCATATTCGGCAATGCCACCATCAATTCCTTACCCGGCAGAAATTCAGCAGCGTAATAAGCGGTGGTGCGGATAGGCCCAAATCGTCTTTCATACATCAGCGCTGGAGGCGCAACATTCAATCCCACATGCTGAAACTCATAACTCATAAGCCAGCAACGCCGTGCCCGCGTTTGCCGAAATGCGCGTTTTAATTTATGTCCCTGGGTGCGCGCATTATATCGCTTCAACACATAATGATGATTTTCAAATTCCCACTTAACAACGGTTGTCGTGCGATCATGTTTGACAGATTCCTGTGCATTGGCCAGCGCTTTGTCAAGCTTATTAACGGTAATGGGTGTGCACAACGCGAAGCTCATTGATGCCCAATACTGTTGTCGCCACTCTTTTACCCTTACCAGCTGCTGACCAAGCCAGTCATCACTAATCATTCTATCTCACCTGTCTTTAGATCGATAACCGGTTACTTGCCGAGGAAGTTAGTTGCGCTGGCTTTTTTTGTCAACATAGGATCAGCCCGTTCGAGCCGCTGTGTCTCTTTAACCAGCGCTTTCCTTTTTTCCGAGTCATAAAGTTTATTGCCGCGGCTGACAACCTTGTTCCAGAAACTGCGTTCGGTGGTTAAAATTTCCCGCAATGGTTTGCCACGGTAGAGTTTCATAAAGCGCAACAGGTCGCGCTTGGTGAGACCAATATCTTTGCTGGAGTAATACAAACCGGCGATGTCTTTCACGGCCCAGCGCTCCGGTGTTTTGCGTCGCATCTGAATGCGGTGCAAATCGATTAAAAATAACTTACTTTCCGAAGACACGTGCTCAGTTTGGTCAAAGTGAGCGTCTAACAGGAAGTGACACAAATAGAAATCGCGATGGTTGGCACCGTTTTCATGAATGACACGCGCAGTCTCCACCACCTTGTTCAAAATCCATCGCTTCAAGCGAATTTCTTTCAACGTGCTGGGCGGGTTTCGTTTCCAGGTGGCACAAAAATCTTCCAGGCTGGTTTCGGTGGGCAGGGCTTCGGTGACAATGAAAGAGTGTTTGGTCGCAGGATTGCGGCCCCGGATTCCATAAGCTGCCACCGTCATGGTCTCAATTTCCAGGTCATTAAGCCGGTGCACCCCATGCCATTCGTTGAATGCCCCAACCACGGGTGCACGCAGGTAACTGATATTTTTCATAATTTCCCGCCAACCCACACCGGTATGCATTTTCACGAAATAGTCTTTGTTGCCGCGGGTGAAACGCAGCGTGCGTCGGCCGAGGGCCTCTCTATAAACCTTACCCTCAAGGTTCATAATATCCTTGAACGAATCCTTTCCATGCAATGCCTGACGCAGTTCATTGTTGATGTAAAGCGACTCGTCACGTTCATGGTACTGGTTTGGATTTACATACAGATTGCGTTGCGCATAGGTTTGTTCAATAAAGTCCACAGCGCGTTCCGGCATGACATACAAACTGGGGTTCTTGCCATATTCCAGTCCATTACGGCGCCACACATGCTTCTGGTCAGAGAGCAACATTTCCAGTAACTTCTCGTTGAGCTCCTCTTGCGAATAACGTTTACGCAACACGTGCCCCGCCTCAGCCATTTTTATATGCGGCGCATAACCACAAACCGGAGTGGCCAGTACCGGAAGCCCCGACACAATGGCCTCCAGTAAAACTCCGCCGGTGGTTTCGGCATAAGCCGGGTGCAGCAGCATGTCTCCAGCTTTCATAAGTGCTGGAACGTCTTTGCGTCCGCCTAAAAAGTGAACATTTTTGGATACGTCCAATCGCTTGGCCAGACGTAGATAAGGCTCAATCTTGTCCTGCCCGACAACAAATAATTTGGTTTTTGCCAGCAACGCTTCGGGCAAGGCTGCCATTGCTACAATCGCCCGGTCGAGTCCCTTGGTGCTGAATCCTGAGCCAATCAGCAATACCAGATTTTCATCATCATTTATGCCCAGCGACTTACGCAGCGCTTCGCGGTTAGGCAGCTCTTCCAGATTTGCCCAGCGCGCTTTTTCCAGCGTTGGCGGCAAACACAAAAAGCGCGAGTCCTGGGTCAGGTAATACTGCTGGTAAATCGACTTCTCCCTGTCTGACAAGGACAAGACATTGGTTTTTGAAGAAGCCTGGAAAACGCCCCGTTCGAAACTCGAAAAATAGAGGAACCGTGGCGTAAATCGATAGAAAAAAGAATGGCGCAGGAATGATCGACCGACGTAACAATAGTCTCCGCAGTAATAAATATACATACCCGGGATCTTATTAAAGCCAACCAGGACGTCGTAGTCTGAGTTGGCCAGTTGTTTACGCAATTTACGGTGAAATGCACCCGCCCGCGTATGGTTGGTGAGGCCGAAATGCTTGACGATCACAACGTCTACGCCTACCGGGACATCGCCCTCCCAACTGCCGGTATAAACTGTTGCCTTATGACCTCGTTGGGTACACTCATTGGCTATTCGCAGCATGTCCAGTGACAAGCCGCTGTAGGGAAAGTGCTTATAGAGACAAAACGCGAAATGCATGCGATTCTAAAAGAAGAACGTTAGTTACCGTTAATTATACGCTTTTTTTCCACGTAACCGCCGACAATTACGCTCTTCAAACTAATTGAGCAGTCAGGTTCTTCCAAATATCCATCGCCGAAAAAGTGTTGTAGCAGGGCGGCCCCTGATTATCCGGCGTTAATTTGTCGCAATTCCTGATCAAACATGGTGAGCACGGATATTGCGTCTGCAGATGTAGCTGATTATTGCCCACAGTCCCTGTGAGTTTGGCGTCACTAGCCCCGTAAACCGATACGGTGGGGATGCCAAGCGCTGCTGCCAAATGGCCCAGCCCGGTATCTACAGCGATCACACCCGC
>JABDLQ010000242.1 GCA_013002925.1 Gammaproteobacteria bacterium
GAATTAATATGGGGAGACGGTGGCAACGGCAGGGCCTGATTGGCCACCAGAGTGACCTGCACACTGGTCCGGCGGGCAGCACGAAAGAGAATTTCCTTCACGGCCACCGGGCAGGCATCGGCATCCACCCAGATTTTCATCAGCCGGTATGCCGGACAGCCGCACAGCGTTTGCGCACTGCTTCAGCGGGAACCGCCAATTGTTCCATAAGATAGCGTTTGAACTCGGGCGTAAACGGCTGTTCGGCGACAGCTTCACTCATGCAGGTTAGCCATTGGTTTTTTTCACTGTCCGTGATCGCCAGGTGTGCATGCGCCCTCGGTATCCCGATGCTGCCATATTTTTCGCTGTACAATTTTGGTCCGCCGAGCCAGCCGCATAGAAACCGAGCCAGCTTGTCTCGCGAAGATTCGCGGTCAGGTGGGTGCATCGCATAAATCACTGCAAACCGTGCGTCACTACTCATGCGATCAAAAAAGCTGTCCACCAGCTGCCGCAGACCGGCGACACCGCCAGCCGCCTGAAAGGACGCATCTCCTTTGCCATACGGGATTTCGGTATCAGTACTCACGCAGGTTTGAATCTTACGCTGTGCACAACAGCCTCTTCTTTGCCAATAGCGCCGAGTTCTGTGGAGTTTGATGATTCATGTTCCGTTCCGGTGGGTTCGTTCAGGCTCGCTTGTCCTTAATCGAATGCTAACATGCGGACAGCGGCAACTGCATTATCGTCGCTTGACTGGATCTGTACTTTGATCGTCAACGCGTGGCTGGTTCAGGGGTAAGCCGCATGACTTAATGCGTGCAGCGGTGTGGCCCGGTGTCAATACAACATTGCCATTTATGCCCCAAGCGCACGGTGAGCCCGTTAACTATTGGGTCAGAATCACCACGCGTGAATTGCTGTGGAATCAGGAGCGTAAAGGCACGACAGAGCTGGTTTCCTGGTGCGGCGTTGCGTTCGAGTGCAAGTGAAACTGGTGGCCTTGCAAATAGACCACTGCATTTCTGCCCGCGGCCTTGGCCTCGTACAGGGCTTCATCAGCGGCTTTGACAGCCTGCGTTGGTTCGCTGGATGGTATGGGGATGCTGGATGCGACACCTATGCTGACGGTGACAACGTGATGTGCCGACGCCGGGTGTGGAATTTGCAGGTTGAACACGGCGTTGCGCATTCTCTGTGCCACGATCAAGGCGTCATCGATTTTTGCCCCGCCGAGTATGGCAATGAATTCTTCTCCGCCATACCGTGCGACAAGATCGAGCGGCCGCGTTGCACAGGATTTCAAGGCCCGGGCAACCTGGACCAGACAATCATCTCCCGCCTGGTGGCCGAGTGAATCGTTGTAAGGTTTAAAGTAATCGATATCCAGCATAATCACTGCGACTGCAGTTTTCTCGCGCGCACCAACTTTCCAGATCCGTTCTGCGAATGCGTCATATTCACGGCGGTTTGGAATACCGGTCAGTGCATCGATTTTGCTCAGGCTGCTGAGCTTTTCGTTTGCCTCCTCCAGTTCTGCCGTACGTTCCGCCACCTCGACTTCTTTTAGCGCAATCGACTGGGTCAGTTCTTTTTGAAGCCTCTCACCGGCCTTGATGGAATTGCTCAGGCGCTTATGTGTGCGACGCAACTGGGCAGATCTTTTACGCATATGTTTGAAGATCGGGCGAAATTCAGCGGGTGTGTTGGGAGGTGTCTGGACCCTGTCCTCAGAGCCATCGAGGCGAAAGCTGGCAACTGCCTTGTTCATGTCGTCGACCGTGCGTGTCACCTGTCTTACGATGACACCGGCGAGCAGAAGCGAGAGGATGCACGCACCCAACAGGGCGAGTGCGCCGACCAGATAGTCACCCAACATTTGTTGTGAAATCTGGGTCAGTGGCGCCCGAAAATAGACCGTCCAGCCGGTTTCGGTGCCCGCCGATGCAGCCAGAAATTGATGCGTCTTCGATGGGGTGCCAGCGGTGTATTCGTAGCCCGCTGCGGTGCCGGTTGCCGAACCTATCAACGGGTCCGCTGTGATGGATTCCAGCGTGGTGAATCCGGCTGAGGGACTGGCATAAATCACGCGGTTATCCTGGTCCACCAGGATCATCTCGGATGCGTCCGATTGCACACGCCGGTAGTCGATACGACTGAATGCGCGCAGGTTCAAAGAGCCTTCGATGATTCCAAGACGTTCATTGTCGCGACCGAGCAGCGGTGCGCTGATCGCGACGATGGGGTCACGGCCGAGGTCTCTGCCCTGAAAAACCCTGGAGACGAACACTTCTCCATTTTTCATTGGTTACCTGAAATAGTTGCGGTCGGCAACGTTATGTGCCAGCAGTTCTGGCACGGCGGTCAGAAAGCCCGTCATGTTGGACGTCGCTGTTGTGATATTGCCAGCGCTGTCGGCACTTAACATCGTTAAAAAATCTGCATAAATTTTGTGGTACAGCAACAGCCACCGGGTCATACCCGGCCTGTCAAAGTTGCCTGCCGCGCTTGCGGCAGAGGCTGCGGTCATTACCCCGGCGCGATGCTTGTCAATAAACTGATCGATACTGCGGGCCATCGCGGTAGCGGTCTCCTCCAGACGCCCCATCATCCTTTCCTGGCGAAGATCGGCTGATCGTTCGGCCAGAAACA
>JABDLQ010000244.1 GCA_013002925.1 Gammaproteobacteria bacterium
GTCATATGGGGGCAAGTGGCGGATGTGTGTGCTCACGAACAATCACCCGGCACGTGGGTGGATTTGTTTAGTTCAGCCGAAAAGGGCGGGTTTGTGGTACGGAGCCCACGTCAACGCATCAGGGCCCTGACAATTCTGCGGTGGACTGTCCGTCGGCAATCCTATCATCACCGATGCGCGCAAATACGATGCTGCTATCAGCGACCGAGCCATTATGCAGACTGAGCCTGTCCAGAAAGTAGTTTTGATATAATTTCCACGGCTTTTTCGTGCCCTGTTTTGGCATTTGTTCCAATGCCCGCAGCACGTAGCCCGACGTAAAGTCCAGCAACGGCTCCTCCTCAATGCCGTCAGCGGGTAGCGTCGGAACACAGTAGTCGTAGCCATTTTTGTCCATATGTTTGAGCAGGCGACAGACATACTCGCCCACCAGGTCCGATTTCAGGGTCCATGACGCATTGGTATAGCCAACGGCAAAAGCAAAATTGGGCAGGCCATTGAGCATCATACCTTTGTAGCAGTAGTGTGTTGCCGGGTGAACTATCTGTTGGTCTACCGACAGGTGCAGTCCGCTGAACACTTCTGCCTTGAGGCCGGTTGCGGTGACAATCAGATCCGCGTCGAGCAGTTCGCCGGACTTAAGGAGAATGCCGTCCGGTACAAATTTATCGATGTGGTCAGTCACTACCGTGACCGAGCCATTTTTTATTGCCTCAAACAGATCGCCATCGGGAATCAGGCACAGGCGCTGATCCCAGGGCTTGTAACGGGGGGTGAAATGTTTCTCAACATCGTATTCCGGGCCCAAAGCAGTCCTGGCCCCCTTGATGATCCAGCGTTTGAGTCGCTCAGGGTTGCGTTTGGCCAGCCGGAAAATAATCATGCCCAGCAGTACATTCTTCCAGCGCACCAGGCTGTAGGCCAGTTTGTCCGGCAGCCAGCGCTGCAAAAAGTTGGCGATCACATCTTCCTGCGGTCGTGCCATGATGTAGGTCGGCGAGCGCTGCAGCATGGTGACACCCGCTGCCGTTGTTGCCATCGTGGGTACCAGCGTAACGGCGGTGGCACCGCTGCCGACGACAATGACTTTTTTGCCAGTGTAGTCCAGATCCTCCGGCCAGTGCTGAGGATGAACAATCTTACCGCGAAAAGAGTCGGTTCCTTCGAAGTCCGGCGTATAGCCATGATCATAGTTGTAGTACCCCCCGCAGGAGAACAGGAAACTACAGATGACTTTTTCGATGCTGCCAGTGGCTACATTTTTGACCTGTGCGGTCCACCTTGCGGTGGCGCTGCACCAGTCGGCTGCCACCACGCGGTGTCCAAATTCAATGTGTTTATCGACACCATTTTCTGCAGCGGCCTCGGTGAGATATTCACGAATATCCTTGCCGGGAGAAATAGCTTTTCTGGATTTCCAGGGTTTGAAATTAAACCCGAATGTATACATGTCAGAATCTGAGCGAATGCCAGGGTAGCGAAACAGGTCCCACGTACCGCCGATGGCAGATCTGCCTTCAATAATCGCATAGCGTTTGTCAGGGCAGTGAGTTTGCAGATGACAGGCAGCACCAATTCCGGAGATTCCGGCGCCGATGATCAATACATCCAGATGCCGGGTGCCTGCTGTTATTTCATTGTCATTCACCACCGGCAATGTAACAGAATCGACAGGGCGGTTGAACGCCCGCAAGCAAATTCAGTCGATTTTCACTTCTGCCGTGCATGGGCAGTAACGGCGTCAGTGGCTGTTCGTAGTTCAAGCGTAACCAGCGAACCGGTCAACAATCGTCGGTTTTGCCAACCGGGACCTCAGCGCTTCACCGCTTGCTGTCCGCTGTTTGATTGCCGGGTAGTGACTGGATTCCCGCGTAGAGTTCCTGCATCGCCAGTTTGGGTGTGCGGTCCAGGTTAAACAACCCCCAATGCTTCTCGGGCTCTTGCGGGTCTGGCGATCCTTTCCACGGCTCATCGAAGGCCTCAAACACAAACGTGAGAATTTTTTCCTCAGTGGTCCATTCGAGTAACTGCTCGTAATAATGGGCCTGTAATTCCTCCGATGCGTTCCAGGGTTCGATCCCGCGTCCATTGGATGCCGTCGTCCAGCCTGCTTCGGTAATCACTACCGGTTTGCCCGGATAGTGATCGACCACCGAATGATAATTTTGCTTGGTGTATTCGAGCGCATCTTCCATCGTGCGATATTCCCAGGCCGGATACGTGTGTACCGAAATAAAATCCAGTTCGGCTGCCAGCGGTTCAAGTTTATAGGTCCACGGCTCGTAATTTTCGCAAAATGTTACCGGTTGCCGAGTCGCACTTTTGATCCTGCGGACATAGGAAAGCAGGCTGTCTACCGGCACCATATGATCGGTCCATTCGACGCTCGCTTCGTTGCCCACCGAGAGCGAAAACACGATGTCCGGATAGCGGTTTGCCAGCGTGATAGCCTTGTCGACCTGATCACTGTTGGCCTGGCGGTTCGCTACGAGGACTTCATCGCTGAACTGAGCGCCCCACGGACAATGCGGATTACTCATTTCAGCACCCATATCCATGCCCAGCATCACCTTGAAATCCATTTTATCTGTGGCGATGACTTCCAGTACCCGCTCAGCGTGAAGGCTGCAGTCATAAAGTCTCAACAGTTTCCAGTTGTGCGCCAGAATCTGTAAATCCTCACGAATTTCGTCGATGTCGGGATAAATGTTTTCGCAGGGGTTCTGACCATCCCGATATCCGGAATAGCAAATCGCATTGCCATGCTGGACATCCAATGGGCGGATATTTCCCGCCGGTACTGTGCGTGGATTATGCATATTTCAAATTTCCGTCTTTGTCCCACAGACCCCAGTACGCGCCGACGTCTCCTTCGGCATCCACTTTCCAGGTCTCATCAAAGGACGAAAAGTAGAATATCTCAATGCCTTCTTCTTCCGCCCACTGGTAAGCATTGATAAAGTATTTGATGGCATTTTCAACGGACGGTACGGCGCCTCTTTCAGGCGTGCCGACATTGGGCCAGCCGGTCTCACTGACGATGACTTTCTTGCCATTGGCCGCTTGTACCGCGCGCCGGTACATATCCTTCATATACAACAAGGAATAATCGGCCGGACAACCTTCCCAGAACGGGTAGCAGTTTGCGAGAATGACATCGCAGACCTCTGTGACTCTCGGGTGATCCACAAACTCGAAGTAGGCATCAACATAACCGACTTCGACATCCGGAGCGGCCTGTTTGACCCGGTTGATGTAGTCAATCAACTCATCCTCACTCAGTTCGCCTCGCAACAGCACTTCATTACCGACCGCCAGGATACCCGCATGGCCCGCTTTGGCAATTTCGATGGCGTTGGTAATCTCAAGCTCATTGTGATCCCGGTCTTCATCCAGCCAGACACCGACCATGGTCTTGAGTCCATTTTCAGCAGCTATTCCTGGAATCAGTTCATTTCCGTCGGTGCATGAAAATGACCGCACCCAATGCACGTGCGGTTGAATTATCTTCATACGATCACGGATTTGTGCCTCGCCGATCTGGGTGCCAGGGCCCTGACCTTCCACGTACGGGCTAAATGAAATTCCATGGATTTTGGCTTCGAGAATCTCGCGTACCAGTGCACGCAAGTCCTCGACGGAGTGGTTGGAAAAATCCATTCCGGCAAGTACCATGTTTTTTTTGTAGTAATTCGACATAAACGTCCCCGTGTTAAAAAGTGCAAAAGGCTGAATTAGCTCAGGTGTGAAGAACCAGCTCTGAACAAATCACGATAAAAATACTTTAGAGAATGAGTTTTAAATATCCCGTGGTGTTTTACCAAGTTGGTTCATTCCCGTAGTCAAGAGGACGGGCTTGCCAAAAGAACCAGTGGTCCAGTGCCCAAGTGCCCAAGTGCAGGTTAATCCCCATATAATTGTGCGCTACCAAAGTTAACCCGCAGCTGGCGGATCTTTCCACTGCGGCAGAACAACTCGGAACTTAGCTGTGCCGGCAGCGACAGTTGGTTTACCGTTTGTTCCTGTCCGTCATTCCAATAAACGAGCAGCCCCGGTTCGGCACTGTCATTGAGCTCGTAGATAACAGGCACTTGGCACCAGGTGAAGGCGAGGGCAGATGCGGGCAGCTCCAGTTCCTGCCAATTGTTGTCAACATCCAGGTATCGAAACCGGCGCTGCTGACGAACAAACTCTCGCGCACGCAACAACTGCGGTTGAAACCGTACCGCACCCTTATTGACCCGAACGCCTAATTCGCCAAAACGTGACAATACCTCTTCTTTGACTTGTCCGGTCATCCCCGGTTGCCGTGCCCCGGCATGTTTGGGTGTGTGGGAGTAGGGGTCTGTCGGAAACGCACCATATTCCGTCGGCGTCTTGTTAAACCCGATGCCGACCCGAACGCGGTAATAAAGCTTTGCAAGGCGTTCAAAAACTGCCGTATCGCTGCCCTCGTCCAGGGCGGCAAAACAATTTTCCTGCACCGCGAGTAATAGCTTGGCCACCATGTGCCAATAGATGCTGCCGAGTCCTTCAAATCCAAACATGCCACCGGAGCGACCGGTAAACGCACGGTGGTTGAACACCTTCTCGTACAAGGCAAGTAATGGGTCACGTGCTGCATCGATTTGTTGGCCATATTCGCCAATCAGGCTGTCCAGTTCAGCATTCAGCTGACCGGAGTTAGTGCATTCGGCATTAAAACGATAGCAACCCTCGGCGTCACGCTCGACGATGCGCTGATCACCGGTCTCTACCATTTTGTTCACCAATGGAATGGCTTCTGCGTCTGCAGTGGGGATGCGATTCTTGTCAAGAAACCCGGGCAAATTCCGATCAGGGTACAGCATGAAACTCTGCTGATCAGGACGGTAAACATCGCTGGCAAACAGCGCTTCCAGAATGGCTACCGCGTTTTGTGGCGCAATTGCGCCTGCGCTCAATGCAGCCACCTGACCTTCGAGCATGGGATAAAGAGTGTCGATCCCAATCGTTTCCTGCTGCAGGTGGAGCAGGTTATACGCATGATACAGACCGTCCTCGCGTTGATTGTTACTAATGCTGTGATCAATTGCCGCGAGCGCATCATTGAGCATTGTCAGTACGGGTTCCAGGGGCTGTGATACCTTGCCTGAAAAACCATCCTGTTGATACACCGTGAGCCGATAATGGCTGGCTGCTTCACCCAGTTCTGCCAGCGCTGCAAAGCGCTGCGAGGGGCTAACCGGATCGCCACCTAGCAGAGGCCGCACTGTGGCAAGAGCAGTGGAGGTGGCAGTAAGCCACTGTGCTACCTCGTCAGATATTTCCGCAGGTGTACTGTCCTCAGTGAGTAACTGCTGTAAGAACGTCACATAGCGGCGCATGTAATACAAGGTCACCATTGACAGTCCGTGACCGACCAGCGCGTTATTGGCATCGTTCCATTCCGGACGCTGTGTGTTCATCCAGACGCCACCATCGATCACGAGGTTGGACAGCTTACCAAGAAGTGGAACGAGTAGCTTTTCGAGCAGGTTTACCTGGTACACATTGCCCTGGGCGTCCAGCACCAGCTTACCATCGGCACCCATGTCGGTAACGCGCTGCTCAATACGCTTTGCCAGGTCCTCATCGTAATCAACCGTGCTTTTCGGGTTTTTCAGCAACGCAGCGAATGGTTTGATCCGATAAGGAACATTGGCATAACAGAAAATAGGCTGATGCAGCAGCGCGTTCAGGCGGGCAGGGTGGAACTGCTGGGATAGCTCCAGCAATTTTTGCAGATAAATTATTTGATGGTCGCCCCAGTACCCAATGTAGCTCCAGGGATCGTCGGGCTCTTCGACTTCCCAGTCGATACCCTGCTTGGTAATGCGATAGGGGTTATAGCCATCCATGGTGGATGCATTGACAAACTTCGCAATGATATTCTCGATAAATTCCGGGTAACTGAATGCCAGTGCCTCCCAGTTTTGAAAAATGTCCCGCCAGTTGCCCTCATACGACAACAGCGGATTACCGTGCTCGTCTTTGAGCACGATCGCAAACTGGTTCCAGGGCCGGCTGGGATCGCCGTGACGGCGCCCGAAGGTGATAGGAAGATATTCGTAGCACAACCGTTCAAGTTGCGCGTCGTTTTGTTTGTGCACAGTCGACAACAACTCATTAAAAGTAAGCGTGTCAGGCAGGCCGTTCAACAACGACTTGTTACGTTGTGCTACAGCGCGATTAAATTGCCCGATTGTGGTGACAAAATCACGCGAAGAAATATTGTACTGATCAAAAAAATACCCGCCCCTGAGGATATTGAACAGCACATTGGCATAATGGTGTACAGCGACGGTCTCTTCCGCCGTGCTCTGAAATCCATCGCCACATGCCATGATGCGCGCTAATTTATCAGAACCCCGATTGACTGAATCGGCGATGTTGGCGGCAACACCGGCCGGATCACGAAGCTCGACTTGCAGATCAAGTACCTGGCCCTGGCTCTTTTCGAGATCCGCGACCATCTGCCATTCGCGCTGTTCCTGGGGTGCCACTTGGAATGTGTTATTCACGAAGTAAGCACCGCGGATGCCGCGCGTGTGAAGTTCCTGTTCAAGGGGCTGGCCATTATAAAACCTGTCAAACTGCTTTGATGACAGTAATACTTTCCCGCCCTCGAGCCCGAGGCAAAAAACCGTATTCGCTTTCAGCGATTCGCAGGGTTCAGCACGATCCGTGATGCCTGAGTAAAGTGTGAACATCGCCAACCCGGAAGATTCATCCAGTTCCGTCCACTTATATGCATCGACCAGATTGCTGGTGTTGGTTTGTGCAAAGCGCGGTGTATCTGCCGGTAGAATATTCTGCAACCCATCGACGAGTTCCACGCTGAGATCGTGTGTGCCGATATTCTGAAGCTGGCATTGTCGTGCAAACCCGTAGCGGTCACTGCTTACCCAAGCATAGCGAAAACTCAACTGCAGATCGTGGTTGATTTCTTCAAAGTAGACTTTATTACCCAACACATTCTTATACAGATTACGGCTGAGCCTGAAACGTCCACGATGTTCATCGTTGAAGGGTTCCCAGTACTGCTGATTTTCTGCTGCTGTAACCCGCAATAAAGTCTTGCAACCGGTATGCGGCGGGCTCTCATGAATCTTGTCCACCGTTGTATACGGGAACAATGCGAATTCCGGCGATACCCTGCCTGCAGTCAACCCGCCGGTAGATGAGACAAACATCCAATGGTCCACATTGGAAATAATGCTCATAAAAAATGGCGTCATCTGATCGACATTGCGAATCACGTAGCAGCGTTCGCCTGCATAATCGACGAACTCACCGGATACCACATTGTTTGTCGCAGCGGCCTGTCTCTCTGCGCTTTTCTTCAACTTTTTCCCCAATTGTATGCCCCCGGTCTGCCGCCAATCATGCCGCTAGCTGCCGTCCCTCCGAAGGCAGCACGGATGCCGGGTAAGCCGATTATCAACGGCTACAATATCATTCCGGTGGTGGATCGATTGCGGCAAATAACTGCTAAGTGTATGTTTTATTGACAGCGCTGTCATCTATAGGCGGAAGCAGGGCGCACGTAGCGGTTTTTCCCCTGCCGTTTATTGTCAAATACTGGTGCAATCACATGCAGATGACCGATAATATAAAGCAATATTAACAGTTAGCTATACGTGTTATCTAAACTGATATATAGGATAATTCCGACCTTTTTGGCGGCTGCAGTTAAATCCTTTGGAGCGTCTGGATTTGCTCACGCATAGGCTACTATTAGCAAACCCT
>JABDLQ010000255.1 GCA_013002925.1 Gammaproteobacteria bacterium
TCGAGGCGTTAAGCAGCGTATTATCGATGATCGGCTTTTCGTATGTGGCGTTGCGTGCCGTCGATCTGCTGCGGGCCGTAGTTGAAAAACGTCACGCACCTCCGGATCTATTTTCGCTGATCAACTATTTGCTGCCTTTTCATATGCTGGCCGCGGGGCCAATCCAGGCCTATGATGAATTTGCCAGGCAACCGGCTGTGCCGGCATCGTTATCCCCCCGGGACGTGCTTGAATCTGTCGAACGCATCACGCTGGGGCTGTTCAAGAAGTTTGTGCTGGCTTACGCCATTCAAAGTATTTTCCTGACTGACTTTGAGGCAGATGGGCTGTATTTTTTTCTCGAAGTGCAGGTTTTTTTCCTGTGGTTGTATCTTGATTTTAGCGCCTATTCGGATATCGCCGTCGGAGTCGGACGTTTGTTGGGAGTCGCGACGCCAGAGAACTTCAATCGTCCGTATCTCGCCCGCAACGCCATTGATTTTTGGAACCGCTGGCATATTTCATTGGCGCAGTTTGTGCGGCGTAACCTGTTTATCCCGATTCAGTTGCATCTGACCCGCCGCTTCGAGGGCCGTTACCCGCTATTGATTGCATCGGTCGCCTTTTCGATCGCGTTTGTGTTGTGTGGTTTGTGGCACGGGTTGAGTATTAATTTTCTGCTGTGGGGGGCTATACATGCCCTGGCGCTGGTCATCGCCAACGCCTGGCGATTTTATCTCAAAAAACGGCTGGGGACCGCTGGTGTCAAACGGTACATGGCCGATCGTCGTATCGAATGGCTGGCGCGAATCGTGACGTATGAATACGTGGCATTCTCGCTCGTCGTATTATTTATTCCATAGTGGAGAGCACGTTGCCAACTGATCAACAGCATGAGGACATGATAACACCGGCGATCCCGTTCCGGGAGTGGTGCTGGCGGCTGGGCTGGACAGGGCTGCGCCTGGTTATGGTCTACATTATGGCGGACCAGTTTCAACCTTTTTTCTACCAGGCCTTTTAACCATGAGCCGGTTTTACGACATGCTCACACTCAAAGCAGCTCTGCAGGTTGGGGTTGGCGGTTTCCTGTCGGTTTTTGCCATCAATGCCATCCTGGTTTTCATCAGCGCCGCCTGGCCCAACTGGTTGCCGCGACAGTTCATGGGGGTCGATTTTCTAGCTGATAATCGTCAGAGGGCGGAGGCGGTAACGGCGCTGTACCAACACGGTCAATTGCAGCGCACCGACCGTTTTGTCTCAATACTGGGTTTGTCGAGCGCCAGTGAAGGCATTTCTCTCGAGGCTCTTACCAGTCGCATTGATGACGGGACCCGGTTCCTTGGCTTGAGCGGCGGTGGCCGCAACATGCGCGATGTTGCACGCTATGCTCAACCGCTGCTGGCAGGTGACGCACGACCGGTCTTGGTGGTGTTTGCACTGAACCCATTCCATCTGATGGACACGCCACCGGTGACAGAGGCATTCATGGATAATCTGCGAAAATCGGAAATCGCTGACGATTTGCGCGGTTACTGGATGGTGAACCGTCGTCAGGATGTGAAATATGCAATGGATGCGGCCATCGATCGCAGCCGTAGCGGGCTGTTTAAAATTTTTGCGGTACATCTGGGCGGGGGTGGCGATCCATGGCGGGAAATAATGCGCATGGGGCTTGCACCGGCGACCACTGAGACTCAATGGCAGTCGAACGTGCAGCGCTACGGTGAGCGTGGATATTACGAGTTGCAGAACTACACGCGTTCCCAGACGCAGATTGGGATTTTGTATGACCTGGTGAGGCGGTTTCAGCAACGCGGTTCTGACATGATGCTGGTGTGGATGCCGGAGCACTCCCGCTTACGCGCAGAAATACCAAACGCTGCGGTATCCAAAATTACCCAGGGTCTGAAGGATCTTCTGGACTCCCGGATGGCGCAGGTCATCGACCGGCGTAGCGCCATTACCGATTCAGGATTCAACGATATATCGCACATGAATCTCACTGGCAGGGAGCGATTCAGCCACATCCTGGCAGAGGATATTAAGCATCAGTTATCACGGCAGGGAACCGACAAAAGGGGGTCTTCGGGGATGCCGCTGAGGTAACGTCTAGGGGCAGCCAATAGCATGTGGCCAGTGTCAGGTACCGGTAATGGCAACGGCATGCCCGGCTCAATCCGGATGGTTTCGCGCAAAACTTTAATCCGCAGTGCAGCATATATTCGTTGGCGCTGAATGTGCTGTAACTGCGCCGTATATAGATTTTTCCGTAAATTCCAGAAAAGTCGAGCGGCACAGAACTTTGGTTCCAGGTGCTGCAGTACAGTATTGAATGACAGCGTTGTCATTCCTTGTAACATCGTGTTAAGTTCCGTCCAGTATTTTGATGGTCATTCGCATAGTGCGGTGTGGGGGATTCCAGGTATGAAGGCACGTAAATCGGGTAGCAAGCAATTAACCAGAGCCATATCACTGGCACTTGGTGCATCAGTGGTCAATCCGGCAGTGGCTCAGGATGTCCAGCAAGCAGGAATGCTTGAA
>JABDLQ010000259.1 GCA_013002925.1 Gammaproteobacteria bacterium
CATTGGCACCATGGCATGGAATGATCACCGGCATTTTGAAGCCTACTACGCAATACCGTGCATGGGTGCCATTTGTCACACGATTAACCCGCGATTGTTTGCCGAACAACTGATACATGTGGTCAATCACGCCGAGGATCGTTGGCTGATGATTGATCCTTTGTTCGTGCCATTATTCGAAAAACTTGCGGGCAGCCTGGGCGATGTACAGGGCTATATTGTGCTTACCGATGTTGCACATATGCCCGAAACGGCGCTGGAAAACGTACATTGTTATGAAGAACTGCTCAGTAATGAAACAGATGAGTTCAAGTGGCCGACGCTCGATGAACGCGCGGCCAGTTCGCTGTGCTACACCTCCGGTACGACCGGCGACCCAAAGGGTGTGATCTATAGCCATCGGTCAAATGTGTTGCACACGCTCACCGCCTTGCAGCCGAATGTTTTCGATCTGCGTGCCGGCGACTGTGTACTGCCGGTGGTGCCGATGTTCCACGCCAACGCCTGGGGAGTACCTTATGCCGCCCCGATCGTTGGTTGCAAACTCATTTTGCCGGGGCCAAAACTGGCTGATGGTGAAGTGCTTTATGACCTGATGGACAAGGAAAATGTCACGCTGGCGATGGGCGTGCCAACGGTGTGGCTGGCGTTGCTTGAATATCTCGATGCGAACAAACTGAAACTCGACAAACTACAGCGCACGATCGTGGGAGGCTCGGCCTGTCCAACGGCGATCATGGATGCATTTCGCGACAAGCACGATGTCTTTGTGCATCACGCCTGGGGAATGACGGAGACTTCGCCACTTGGCACTTTTACCCCAAACCTTTATGACCATCCGGGCGTTAAGGCTGATGAGATCGACCGATTGCGGGCTAAACAAGGCAAACCACCCTACGGAATCGAGCTGAAAATTGTCGGTCCCGATGGGGCGGAACTGCCCTGGAACGGCGAGGATTATGGCACGCTGAAAGTGCGCGGGCCCTTTGTTTGCAGCGGTTATTTCAAACTTGACCACAGTGAAGCACACGACGAGGACGGCTGGTTTGACACAGGTGACGTCGCGACGATTGACGCCCGTGGTTTTATGGAGATTACTGATCGCGCCAAAGATGTCATCAAATCTGGCGGCGAATGGATCAGCTCACTGGAACTGGAAGAGATCGCCATGCAGCATCCGGATGTTGCCGAGGCGGCGGCAATTGGAATCAGCCACCCGAAGTGGGCGGAGCGCCCGCTGCTGGTGATCGTCGCCCGTAAAGGTGCGCAATTGTCCAGCGAAGAGGTGCTGGCGTGGTTCAAAGGCAAAATTGCGACCTGGTGGACGCCTGATGACGCGGTGTTTGTCGACGAATTGCCGCACACAGCGACCGGGAAGCTGAATAAGCTCGAGATTCGTGAGAAATTCAAGGATCATTACACGACCGATTGACCTGCGTTGCGGCGCAACATCGGCGCGCGATGACGGGAGGCGGACCCGCGCACCAGATGCCCGTTGCAGTAATATGTAAAAATTAGCTCGCATCGGTCGAGTGTAGTGCTAGACTCTCAGACACATAAAGAGCCGGGTGCGGCAAAATAACAAAAGCTGACCTCTTCCAACGGGACAAGTGTTCTCAACGCCACGCAAGGCGCAAGAGACCGAACCTAAGGAGAGAAACCCGAAAAGCCTGAACAATCGAACCCAATTGGGGGGGATAAAATAATGACTGGACTGCTTAAAGGCATAGCAGCTATTTGTGTACTGGTTGTCACTGGTGCCGCATTTGCTGATTCTGTTACTTACACCGGCAACACGGAAACCAGCGCCGATGGTTCCTGGATGCGCCCGGACGCCGATTTTATGATGATTGATACAGACACGGTTCTGTACTCGGTGCAGTCATTTAATGTGACGGCTGACGGTCTGTATGACATCACGTCGATACAGGGTCTGGATTCGAACGGCACACAATTTGACGGCTTTATTTTCCTGTATGCCAGCAGTTTCGATCCAATGGATCAGCTGAGCAACGGGGTCGCGGCAGATGATGACGGTGCTGGCGGCACTGGTACCTCTGATATGCTCAATGTGAGCCTGGCGGCCGGCACAACGTATTTTTTGGTTACATCGGCTTTTGACCCGGCAAACACCGCATTTGGCTCGGGCTCCGGCCCCTTTAGTAACACTATTGACGGCCCCGGCGACGTCTTGCTTGACGGAGCACCGGTACCGCTGCCCGCAGCATTATGGCTAATGTTAAGCGCAGTGGCCGGCCTGCGCCTGATACGCCGCACTTAGCACCAGGATTCATCGTGAAAAACCCCGCGACAATGCGGGGTTTTTTGTGAGTGCTGTCCGCACAAGCCGTGGCAGGCATCGATGTGAGCGGGGGTCGTTCTGTGCCAGTGTCAGATGAGCGACGCGACAGTTTTCCATTATTGGCCCGCCAGCGGCACCCGCATTTGTGAAAGGGGTCTGGTCAAGGCTTCGGTGCAAACTGTATTATCTGCAATGCGTCGCCGATACCGGCGAGCGCCTCCATATTCTGCGACCATCGGAATAGCAATGACTGAATTATTTTATGCGGCTGCCTGTCAGACGGATTTTGAGGCACCGACCGATCGTGATCAGATCGAAAAAAACACGGCGCGTATGTGCCAGATGATAGAACAGACAATCACTGGCTATGAGCCGTTTTTTGATGTGCGGTTATTAACGTTCCCGGAGTTTTCACATGCAGTCCCGGTATACGCTACCGCGGCGGAGCTCAAGCGGCGGCTGGCGCTGCCCATACCGAACGAACACACGGACAAATATGCAGCGCTGGCGCGCAAGTATGGCTGCTATATCCAGACCGGCAGTTTTCTGGAAAGCACATCGAAGTATCCGGACGCGCTGTTTAACACCACGTTACTGATTGGACCTGAAGGCATACTGAGCCGCTATCGCAAAATCAATACCTGGATTCCGTGGGAAGTACATACCTCGCCTCACGATGTACCAGACTACCAGGAGGAAATGTTCCCGGTTGTGGACACCGAATTAGGCAGGATTGGAGTGGCAATTTGTTATGACTGGCTGTTCCCGGAAACGATCCGGCAGATTGCATTCAACGGCGCCGAAATCATCGTGAGGGTATCGGCGTATATGAATCCGTGGGGAACGGCCGAGCCGATGAACTGGTGGGGGCTGGTAAACCAGACCCGTGCGCTCGAAAACACCGCGTATGTCGTGGCCTCCAATCAAGGTGCGAGCCTGCAGAACTACCCGCCGTTTTGCTGGCCCGGCGGCAGCATGGTGGTTGACTATGACGGGCGGATACTGGCCCAGGCCGACCCCGGACCCGGTGAGCGCGTAGTGGTGGCACCAGTCAACATCTCCCAGCTTCGTGCGGAACGCGAGCGCCGCACCGGACACGACATGCGCGCGCATTTACGCAGCGGCGCTCATAGCTATATGCGCCAGGAATTTTTGCCGCCTGCAGGAGAAACCCAGGTGACGGCGCAAAACCTCAGCAACCGTATTGCAACGGCCCGCAATAACGTCGACACCTTTACCAGGAGAACATCAAGACGATGAAGCGATATTTGATGTTACCGGCGCTTGCTTTTCTGCTTCTGTTTGTCAGCGCGTGTGAGCCAGAGGTCGCAACGCGCCCGGACACTGCCATACCCGATGCCTCCGACGTGGCCCTGAATAATCGCGGTGTCGCACTGATGGGTTATTTCGATTATGCCAGCGCCCGGGATGTTTTTCGGCAGGTGGTTGATCGTAAACCTGGCTGGTTGGACGCCAAGGTAAACCTGGCCATCGCCACGCTCAACCGTCAGCTCGATGGTGATGAACAACTGGCACTCGGGTATCTGCATGAAGTAATTGCGACTGATCCTTTACACTTGAGAGCACATTTTGTATTGGGGCTACTCCAGGAGCGTAATGGCGAGACTGAAAAAGCCATTGCGCATTACAAAATAGTTCGCGAACACGATCCGAACGATGCGTATGCCGCCTATTACCTGGCGGTGTTAACTCAAAGCACAGATCCACAGCAGGCGCTGGAACTGTTTCGCGAAGCGGTGCGGCTTGACCCCTATTTGCGTAGCGCGTATTACGGTGCATTTTTGTTGCTGCTACGCTCGGGCGACCGCGAAGCGGGCATGGCCATGAAAGAGGCTTACGAAAGGCTGGCCAACAATCCGCGTGCGAAGCTTGCAGAAACCAAGTATACCCGTATGGGCGAAAAAGCCAGTGCACTGGCCCTGAATGTGCCGCAACCGGCTGCGGATCCGTTACCGGAGGGCGATTTGTTCGGTGCCGCACAGGTCATCAGCAAATTTTCCGATCAGCAACAACGTTCGTTAACCACCGTCGACGTGCAAGGTGACGGTGTGCAGGACATTTTTGTTGCGAACAGCGACGGCAAGCATCAACTAGTCATCGCCGCTGATGTTGAATACCAGATCACGGATAAATACCTGCAGGAACTGCCGCGACAACTGCACGCGGTTGCGTGGGGCGATCTTGATAATGACGGTGCAACGGACGCGGTGGCGTGTTTCGCTGGCGGTGAAAAACTTGGTCTCTGGAAAGGTGCGGGGAATTCTGTGCTTATAGCCGATGCCGGGCTGAACAAGCTTTCACAGGGTCGCCGGTGTACCGATGTGATGCTGCTGGATGCAGATCACGACGGCGACCTCGATGTGTTTGTGGCGTTTGCAGCCAAAGGCCACGATGTGTTGAGCAACAATGGCGATGGTTCGTGGCGCAGTCTGGCGCGGGATGGAATATTGCCCTTTGGTCAGCAGCGCGGGCTGGGGCTCGTGGCGGGGGACCTGGACCGTGATCGGGATGCGGACCTGATCGTAATTAACGACGGTGGCGATAACGACGTACTGTTTAATGATCGGTTGTGGAAGTACCAGAAAAACCCTGCCGCGCAGGCTCTCGAAAAAACAGCACTGGTGGCGGGCGTTGTTGCTGATGTCGATGCCGATGGCAGACAGGAGGTTTATGCGCTCACTGCAAACGGCAAACTGCAGCGCTTTTTGCAAAACGGCAGCGGCAACTGGATTGCTAATGAATTAATGGAGGTTACGCCGGGCGCTAACGCCCAGATTGGCAGCGTCGACTTTAACGGTGATGGGCACCCTGACTTGTTGGTGGTAGATAACGACGCTGTCCAGGTAATCGACGTCAGCACGGAGCAACCTCGCCCCCTGTTTCGGCACGCCGCAGATGTGGTAAGTGCCATACCGGTGCTGGCAGACTCAGACCTGGGGCCATCACTGTTTGCACTGATCAATCAGGATGATGGTCAACAGCTGATGCATTGGCCCCCGGGCCCGGGACGCGGTCATTTTATTGGTCTGTCGTTTACGGGCAAAGAAAACGCGGCGGACTCGATGCGTTCCAACCGTTCCGGTATCGGTACCGCCGTGGCCGCACGGCGTGGGTCGCAATGGACCATTAGCTCAACATTCGATGCAAACTCGGGAAGAGGCCAGAGTCTGCAACCACTGGCGATTGGACTCGCGGGTCAAACGCAACTGGACTACATTGCTATTGATTGGTCTGACGGCGTTTTTCAGACAGAACTGGATTTGCCGGCCGGGCAAACCCACACGATTGCCGAAACGCAGCGCCAGCTCTCGAGTTGTCCGGTTTTATTTGCATGGAACGGGGAGGAGTGGACGTTTGTCAGCGATATACTCGGCGTTGGCGGCATTGGTTTTATGGTGCAGCCTGGCAAGTACAGCGAGCCTCGTCCCTGGGAGCATTTTTTGTTTCCGGAGGAGGTGGTGCAGCCACTTGACGATCGGGTGCAGATAAAAATTACCGAACCCATGGAAGAAATCGCCCTGATCGATGGCGCAACGCTGACCGCTTTCGATCTGGCCCCGGGGTGGCATATGACGCTGGATGAACGCATGTGGACCGGGGGCCCAATGGTCACGGGCAAACCACTATTTTACCGGCACGCCGTGCGGCCGGCACGTGGATGGCGTGACGATGGTCTCGATGTAACGGCGGCCGTGCAGGAGGTGGATCACAACGCTGCGGAGCCTGGCAATCTGCATCCACGGTATTTAGGCAGGCTTGATCGCCAACGTGCCGTGACGCTCGAGTTTGATGAGCCACTGGACACGTATAACAAACATGGGCACAACAACCCTGTGCTGTTGGCGGACGGGTGGGTTGAATACCCGTATTCGCAGACTGTGTTTGCCGCGTGGCAGGCTGATGAGACGTATTTTGCACCGACACTGGAAGCAGCTGGTGCTGATGGCCAGTGGCATACGGTGTATACCAGTTTTGGGTACCCGGCAGGTATGCCACGGCAAATGAGCGTGCCTCTGGAGGGGCTCCCGCAGG
>JABDLQ010000296.1 GCA_013002925.1 Gammaproteobacteria bacterium
GATGCAGGCCGGGGATCAAATCGGCGACGGCGACATACAGGAAGCTCGACGCCGCAACGGCCAGCACGTAGGGCCGCAGCTCCTGGGCCTCCTGTAACCATGCCCAGGCGACCAGACCGCCGACAACCGTCGTCAAACTCACCAGCACGTTTATCAGCATCACTTTGGCACGCCCATAGCCCGCCTCCAGCAAAATGGCCACGTCGCCAATCTCCTGGGGTATCTCATGCGCCACGACGGCCAGGGTCGTTACGATCCCCAACTGAATGTCGGTTAAAAATGCCGCACCGATCAGCAATCCATCCAGAAAATTATGGAGGCCGTCACCAACCAGAATCATTTTTGCCGTCGATTGCTCCAGATGACTCTGCGAGGGTCCGTGAGCCTCACACTCGTCAATATGGCAATGACGCCACAGCACCATTTTCTCCAGCATGAAAAACAACAAAATACCGCCCAGAACAGCCAGACCAATACGATGCAGGTTATTGATGCCGGCGCTCTCGATGGCGTGGGGCAGCAGCGCGAGAAGAGCGGCACCCAGCAGTGCCCCGGTCGCAAAGCTGACCAGATAAGGCACAATCGTTGCGCGCCATTGTGCCGGCGCCAGCAGAAAGCTCCCGGCCAGTACGGCGGACAGCATGCCACTGATCGCCGTAAAACTGATGATCCACAGTAGTTCAGGGTTCACGAAGCCCACCCGGACGGCCCAAAGATGAGCATGCTATCCCGAAGCACTTTTTATGTCATCCATGCGACGGTGGCCATGCGCCCGGTCTGCTGATCACGGCGATACGAAAAAAATCGCTGCGCGTCGGAATACGTGCACCAGTGACCTCCGGAAATTCGCGCTACACCGGCCACCGTTAATTGCCGGCGGGCAATCGCGTACAGATCGGCGAGGTATCGATCCGATGCAGTCGGCACAAAACAAGCGGTCAATGTGGCATCGACAGAGACGAAGGCGTCCCTGACATCATCGCCGATGACAAAGCGGGACGGCCCGATTGCAGGTCCCAGCCACGCATACAGATCCTTCGCGTCTGCCTGCATTGCCTTGATCGTGGCAGTTACGATTCCACCGGCAAGACCCCGCCAGCCGCCATGGGCCGCCGCGAGCACCGAGTTTTCCGGATCACACAACACCAGCGGCAGGCAGTCGGCAGTCAGTATTGCAAGCACCGTTTCGCGTCTGCGGGTGACTGCAGCATCCGCATCCGGAATCCGATTACCATTTGATGCATCGGCATCGACCACTGTGTTGCCGTGAATCTGATTGAGCCACAGAGGTTCCCGCGGCAGCCCAAGGCGCTCGCTCACCACTTCCCGGTTATGCCTTACGTGCGCGTCGTTATCACCCACGTGGGCACCAAGATTGAGCGTGTCGAACGGGGCACGGCTGATCCCACCGTTGCGCAAGGTGGTACCGGCGCGGACAAATTCCGGCACCGGCCAGTCGGCAGGAAGATACCACTCACTGCTCATTGTGCATCTCCGTTGCCTGCTGCAGTCAGCGTATCCTGGTCGGTACGCAGCACGTCGCAAAGGGTCTGAAAATCAGCCGGCGGCTGCACGGACACCGACACCGGGTGTGCTGTGACCGGATGCTCGAACTCCAGTTTGAACGCATGCAGCGCCTGGCGCGCAAAGGCGGCCAGAAATTCACGCAATGCGCTCGATGCCCCCCGTGGAAACGAGGGCCGGCCGTACACACGGTCACCGACGAGCGGGTGGCCACGATAGGCAAAATGCACGCGTATCTGATGTGTCCTGCCCGTTTCAAGCGTCACCGACACCAGTGTATTGCCGCGATAGCGCTCCGCCACCCGGTAATGCGTCACCGCTTCACGGCCGCCAGCCTGAACCGCCATACGCGTGCGGTCCCCCGGATGCCGGCCAATCGGTTCGTCAATCGTGCCGCCACCGGACAGTCGCCCGGCGCAGACGGCCAGGTAATGACGATGGATACGCCGCTCCTGCATGGCATTGGTCAAGGCAGTGTGAGCGGCGATTGTACGCGCCACCACCAGGACGCCTGACGTGTCCTTGTCGAGCCTGTGAATCAAACCGGCGCGCGGCAGATCGGCCAGCGCCGGGTCGTAGTGCAGAAGTCCATTGACAAGCGTCCCGCTGGGGTTGCCCGCTCCCGGATGGACCACCAGGCCAGCAGGCTTGTTAACGACCAGCAAATCCTTGTCCTGGTAGACGATTGCCAGCGGCATACTCTCGGCATGCAGCCCGGGGTCCTGCTCCATGACGACGGTGAGCAGGACCGGTTCGCCCGCATAGACCGGGTCCCGCGGACGCCTCAGACCACCGTTTACGGTCACCTGGCCGGCGATAATCAGGCCCTTCAGACGGCTGCGTGAGAATTCCGGGAACATTTTCGCCAGCACCTGGTCCAGACGCTTACCGCTGGCATTTTCCGGAACCACGCCGCTGATTTCACGAACATCTGTCATGGCCGGAGTTTACGGTATACTGCCGTCTTTCGCTGGCCTGTGAAGAACAAATGAATGGAAAGCCATTGAACATCCACAGTCGACTGACACTGGTACTGATTGCTGTGATCCTTACGCTCAGTGCCTGTGGCGGACGTAATTCCGTGCGCGATGATGTCAAGGACAATCAATACACGGCGGAAGATGTGTATGACCTCGCCAAGGAGTCGATGGAGCGCAATAACTTTAACCGCGCAATCCAGCTGTTCGAAGTCCTCGAGGTGCGCTTCCCGTTTAGCGAGTTTACCCGCCAGGGGCAGCTGGATCTGATGTACGCCTACTATCGCAGTCGTAGTCCCGAAAGCGCGATTGAAGCCGCCAATCGTTTTATCCGTGAGCATCCACGCCACGAAAAAGTGGACTACGCCTACTACATGCGAGGTCTGGCAACATTCCCCGACGGGCTTTCTTCGCTGGAGTCGTTATTTCGGGTGAATCCCTATGCGCGGCCGCAGGCCAAAGCGCGGGAGTCTTTCGATGCATTTGGCGCCCTGTTGCAGCGGTTTCCCGAGAGCGAATGGGCCGAGGATGCACGGCAACGGATGGTCTACCTTCGCAACGCACTGGCCCGGTATGAGTTAAACGTCGCTAATTACTATATGGAACGCGGCGCCTATGTAGCGGCCGCCAATCGCGCCAAGCGTGTGCTGGAAGAGTTTCAGGAATCGGATGCGGTTCTGGATGCGTTGCAGGTCCAGATCGATGCGTACGACAAACTGGGTCTGGGAGAACTGGCGATGGACTCAAAACGGGTCCTTGAGGAAAACCGGCAGCGTAACCCCTGATCCCGGTTCAGGACCTGCAACAAAATCATCATCAGCAGTCACAGCGTCAACGCACCGTGACCGTCGTTCTGATCGCTGGCCACACGTGCCTGGCACACTGCACTTATACGTGACTGGCACAATACGTTTCTTTGAAGAAGATCCCGCACAACGAGCC
>JABDLQ010000284.1 GCA_013002925.1 Gammaproteobacteria bacterium
CCATTACTGATGTTCGGGAAATAACCTTCAATGCACCGATATGAGCCAGATTCGTCAACAAATCGTCGTGAATGCCGTCGACAAAAATAGCGTTGTCCGGGTTCGTGCTGCGATTACTAAATGGAAGGACAGCAATGGACTGCTCCACTACCTGACTGCCAGCATCACGGGTCTGAGAGCTCTTTCCAACTATATTCAGATAGACCGAAACAGACAGAGCAGCTGCCAGAGTGCCAATCACGATATAATTGAGTGCATTGCCGGCCGGGGCAGTCTCCACCACATCCCGATCAATTTCGCTCTGTCGTCGTATTCCGCCGGGGGTCAGTTCGAAAAACCAGGAAAACAAGACCACAAATGGCAGTCCGGCAGCCAGGATCAGCAATAAATTCTTCAGCACCCAGTCCGGTGCATTCAGCATCGGGAAAAAGATGTCTCCAATACTGAGCAGCAGCCAGCCAAAAGCGATGTAGGCAACCGCCACCTTAAGCACATTGCGTCGTCTCAGTTCTGCAATTATTGAAGCCATAGTAGTCTTTGTCCTGAATCCCTCCGTGAAGTTCACAACACAGACCAAACCACCCAGTCGGATGGTTTGCGCATACAGTCTATAAACCCGGAACGAAGTCTACCAGACGATAGACTCCCGAATCCTCAAAATGTCGCCGTTGATTCGTCCCTGCAGGTGGCCGGTAGGTGCCCTGGAAAATGACTCAGCCGGCTGGCTCCATTCTCACTCAGATTTTCGTCGCCTGTCAGTTGTGTTTTTTGTTGCCAACTTTCTCATTGACCCTATAATTAGTTACCTTCTTTTCGGCAGTTTCGCTAAGTTGCGTCCTTTGTTTTCAGGGTCTGTGTTTCTGTTCCTCGCCGTCGTCTTACCGCAGCCGGATGACCGACACCAAATTCGCTACCCGCTCTGTATCCGCTACCACCAGCAAGCACAGTTCGGCCACTTGGCCTGTCCAGCTCGTGTGGACTCAGGATTTCTGGACAGTCTCTTTCAAGCGGCTTTGCTGCAGGGTCCGTAAAACAATACTGATGGTAATGATGCCCGCAGCCACCAGCGCAAGTTTGCCGGGAGTTTCACCAAGGAACAGCCACGCCCAGACAGGATTGAGCACCGGCTCGATCAGTATCAGCAACGATGCTTCCAGCGCTGTCACCCGAGGCATCGCTGCTGTCACCAGTACATAGGCGACACCGATCTGAAAAACCCCCAGATACGCCACCAGCAACCAGTCCTGCGGGGTGGGGCTTATGACCGGTAATGCCCAATACACGCACACGACAAAGGTCAACAGATTCCCTGTCGCTGCAGCCGCTGCCGGCGTGCCCGGACCCTTGTCGAGTGCCAGCCATCGCAGCCCCAACAGTGTTAAGGCCCAGCTGAACCCGGCCAGCCCTCCCAGCAGGTTACCGGCCAGCGGTGCCGGCGCGGTTTGCGTCGGTGTGTCGATAGCAACAAAAAACAAGGCCAGCCCCAACGCCAGTGCCAGCATGAACCACAAATCACGTTTATGGGTGTGCTCGCGCAAAAACAGCGGCCCGAGAAACAGCAAATACAGCGGGGCTGTCGACTGCAAAAAAATCGTATTTGCAGCGGTCGTCAGTTTGTTCGCCAGCACGTACAAGGTCAGCGTGGTGGCATAGGCCATCGCTACCAGCAAAACCCGCCACGTGACCTGCCGCCGTACGGCCGGCAGCATTATCAGCAACGCCAGACCGGCAATCCCGGAGCGAAACGCCGCCACCTGCCACCCGGTCAGCGTGGTGGCCTTGATCGCTGCGCCGCCGGTTGAAAACAACACGGCGCCGAAAACCACCAGCAGGCGGGGGTCGATTCTGGAGAGCATCGGCAAAAATTCCTGAATCCATCGGTAGCAAGTTCAACACACTGGCATATAAACCGCACCGTGAGAAGACACCCGGGTCACTTTGGTTTTACGTACCATGTAATAATTACTTCATGGCTGATCAACACAAGCCGTGCTATCGGAGGTGAGTTTTGCCAGGTGCAACGTTATTAGGTCTCAAAGTCATACTCCTCCATAGTCCATGACCCCACTGCCACCATCTGACAACCTGAAAAGCTCAGGACAGGCAGCACCAGGTTTCCTGACTATATGTAATAGACTACTCAACCTGACAAACACGTCACCGGCGCAACAGCGTAGAATTATGATTGTGTCAAAATAATCAGGCATTGCCGATGACTACAATGGCTGCAGCAAGCTGCGGACCGCAAATGAGTGAGCACCAGGAGAGGGCACCAGGTCGTCGTTTATCGGTTTGCGTTATTATTTTATCAGGCGTCGAATGACGCACCTGATTGCAGAGGATCATTGTGCCGCTTCAAATTACATCTACCATATCGATTCCCGATGAAGAGCTGGAGCTCACCGCAATCCGTGCTCAGGGTGCAGGCGGTCAAAACGTCAACAAAGTGTCGTCAGCCATCCATCTGCGCTTTGACATTCGTGCATCGTCTCTACCCGATTTCTACAAGCAACGCTTGCTCGCACTAAGCGACAGTCGTATTAGCAAGGACGGTGTGGTAATAATTAAGGCACAGCAGTTTCGAACCCAGGAAAAAAACAGGGAAGATGCATTGGCACGCCTGGTCAAACTCATTCAGGAAGCGACCGCCGTACAAAAAAAACGCCGCCCGACTAAACCCTCAAAAAGCGCTAAGAAACGGCGTACCGACAACAAGACCAGACACGGCCGGACCAAAGCGCTGAGGGGCAAGATCCGTGATCCGTAACTGATGCAAATGCAAAAACATTGGTCCGGGAAATATGGCGAAAATATAGGGACAGGCACTTCCCTGGGCACTTCCCTGGGCACTTCCCTGGGTATCTTCATCTTGCTTTTCTTGCCAAAAAACCAAATTAATGTCACGGGTGGCAGGCGTGCACCCGGCACGGCCAAACGCCGGGCGCAACTTAGGGACCGGCACATCCTCCAACATTGGGACAGGCACATCCTCGCAACATAGGGACCAACATAGGGACCCGCAACTTAGGGACAGGCACGTCCTCCGGTACCTTATATTGCTTTTCTTGCCAGTAAACAGAATTAATCCATGGATCGCGCCATGCAGGCGGGCTGACCGCACGTACAACGGCCGGGCGGGCAAATGCTCCCGGGACGCCACTCCATGCGAAAATCCAGGCCAAATGCCGACTTTTGCAATGCCCCAGTCGACAATCAGTCAACTGTAATTGTCCTGACGACACCTTCACGGCGTTTGTCGGCGGCCCCATCCAACCGGTCCGGACGCACTACGATCACGTGCAGACCAGAATTTTCACCAGCGCGTTCCTGGACCGTGTATCCCTGTTCCTGCAGGTCCGATGCGATTTGTTTACCGGCGTCGGTCGCGATCTCTACGCGGACTTTTTCACCGCGCGCGACGATGTTTGGAAAATCGACGGCATCCTGTGCCGACAGGTCCCAATCCAGCACCGCAATGATCGATTTGGAAACATAGGCAGGTATCGAGTTACCGCCCGGGGAGCCTGTGACCATCACCAGGTTATCTGCTTCGTCAAAAATCATGGTCGGCGACATCGATGACCTTGGCCGCTTGCCGGGGACAATAGCATTGGCGACCGGTTTTCCGTCCGCGGGCGGTTTACGTGCAAAGTCAGTCATCTCGTTGTTCAGCAAAAATCCATGCGCCCATCGTGACGAACCAAACGGTCCTTCGATGGTGGCGGTCATTGAAATCGCATTACCTTCATTGTCAATGATCGACAAATGGGTTGTGCCAGGCGTTTCGTGCGTGCTGTCCTCGCCCAGCAAGCCGGCAATAGGATCACCGCGTAACACTTTGCCAGGATCGCCGTGGCGTGGTTTTTCAGCCGGTGCAAAGCGCTCACCAGCACGATGTCTGAGGTAGTCGGGGTTCACCAGATCGTCCAGCGGGATACTGATGGACTTCGGGTCACCGATATAATGGTCCCGGTCGGCGTAGGCCAGACGCTGCGCATCGACAAACGCGGTAACCTTGCCCGCCGCGTCGCCTGTCGCAGGAGCCAGATGATCGTAGATGCCGGCGATCATGATTTGTGCGACCCCCGACGACGGTGGCGAGGTTGTGCAGATCTTCAGCACGCGAAACTTGCCGCAGAT
>JABDLQ010000292.1 GCA_013002925.1 Gammaproteobacteria bacterium
CTGCCTGCCGCCCGCTTCAGCCACAGGCTACGGCGCCAGAGCGCTGGGACCCGGTGGCTCTAAAAAGTAATCAGAGAAAATTGCAAAATCACCGAAATTGGCCACACCATCACCATTGAAATCGGCATCACCGGAGGTCACGGTGTTGAACAACGGTGCCCACAGGGACACATCGGTAAAGTTGACGATACCGTTGTTGTCAAGATCCGGATCACAGGCGTTGCCATAACCATCACCATTGGTGTCGATCTGTGCGGCATTCGGTATAAGCGTGCAGTTGTCCACGGAGTCGTCAACTCCATCCTCATCGACATCGCTACCAACTGGCGGACCCGCGACGATTTGCACGCACCACTGTCCCAGGGTGCCAACATTACCCGCCAGCGTATCGATCAGAGTAATCGTCCAGTCGCCGGTGAAATTTTCGCCGTCAAACGGGTTCAGTGGATTGCTTGGAATATAATCGCCCATCAGCGCCGCGCTGGGAGGGCTGTCACATGCAAATGCAACATCTGTCGTGGCTTCATCATCCAGCGTGCCGTCGATATTGGCCAGCGGACAGCCACCCGATAGAAATCCATCGCCCGGTGACGTCATAAATTCAACACTGGTGCCCGTACTGTCATTGGTCAGAATTGCTTTAAGGTTACCGATGTAGGAATGCGTAATGTTCATCGACACATTCATATCGATGACTGAACCGGAGGCACCGATGGTCAGCGTATCGGTGACACCAGTCGGATTATCATCCGGAATCGATACTGCGGGTGAACTGCAGTAAGTACCCGCTGGTGCTACGGTATTAAAACTGAACATCGCCGAAGCAGTGGCGCCACACGCGTTTTGCGCCAGAACCCGCCAGTAATAGATGCTCGACTCATCCAGTGACGACACCAGGGTGTAAGATGTCGCAGTCACTTCGGCGCTTTCGATCACATTGGCAAAACCGATATCCGTGGACACCTCGACAAGATAACTGGCAGCATCCGCGGCCGGCGACCAGGTCAGCGTCGGATTGAGTATCACGGCAACCTGGCCATCGGCCGGAGTTTCCAGCAGCGGTGCCGCTGCAGTTTGAGCCGCAAAGTTCATGCCCACCTGTGCTGTCCGGGTACCCGGAGTACCAGTGCCACTCAGCTCCAGGGTATATATGCCAGAGGCCGCCCCCGAGGTATTGCCGACCGTCAAAGACGTCGTACCGTTTGCCGCGACGGGATTGGGCGCAAATACTGTGCTCGTACCAACGGGCTCACCGCTTACACCGAGCGTGACGTTGCCTGAAAAGCCACCCACTGCAGGCACATCAATACTGTAGACCGCGTTATCCGGTGCGCAGACATCCAGCGCAAGCGGTTCAGGCATTAGCAAAAAATCCGGTGCCGGCGCTGGCAGAAGCTCAATATTGGCGTTGTTGATATCGAAGAAAATATTATCGGAACATTCGACTTTGACGCGGCCATTGTTGGATGGCGCCTCGGGAACCAGGACGGTTTCGCTACCGTCATTGGGAGTGTTGTCAGCGAGCATAAAATCAAAACTGGTACCACCGTTGGAGGACAACACGATATCTACTTCACTACAGGAAATCGGGAAAACATTGGTGTTGGCGACGTTCCAGGTAACCGTCTGGGTACTGCCACCCATCCACGACTCAAATGAGTTTTGCGATGAAACTTCAAATACGGACCCGGTATCAAACGCGGTGTGACTGACGGTATCGTAGTCGACCCCACCACCACCGGGCTGATTATCCAACGCGGTTAAGCGAAATGTCAGCGTTCGTGAATAGGTGGGCAGCAACTCACCTATCGTTTGGAAATCGCCCAGAATGTTGACCAGTTTTGGTAAGCTTCGTGTGCTGTCGGAAGTCGCCGGAAAGGAGCGGAAAATCGGAGCATTGCCGGACGGCGTATTGGGTCCGCCTGCGGGCCCAAGGTCAAACTGCTCCCAGCGGTACACCAGCGGATCGCCGTCGGGGTCAGTGGCGCTACCACTGAGCTGTATGGGCGTGCCCGTGGGAACCACATAAGCGGGTCCCGCATCGACAACCGGTGGATTGTTGCCAGTGCTGGTGGCCGCATCACAGGCGTTGCCGGAACCAAAATTTGTGTAAGTGACCATTTCATCAAAACTGATCGTATGAAAATAAGCACCACTTAAATTTTGCAGGTTATGCGATCCACAGATCCCTGAATACGACATGATGGTGCTGCCGCTACCAGGTTCATAGGCCGTGCCGCCATTGCGGTTGGCCCCGCAGGAACCATTTGTGCCATTGAACGAATGGTTGGCGCCGAATTGATGGCCCAACTCGTGCGCCACGTAATCAACGTAGAATGGATCGCCTATTGGGGACGGCAACCCGGTTACACCGCGCGCCTTGTTGCCATTGCGGCACACTACCCCCAACCCGGCAACGCCACCGCCTCCAGTGCTGAACACGTGGCCAAGGTCGTAATTTGCAGCGCCAATCAGTGAATCAAGCTTGGCCTGGTTTTCCGACAGCATCGTAAAACCGTTGTTGTTCGTATAACCGTCAGTCGCAGAGTTGGTAAAAATCAGCGAATCATTGTTTGCTATAAGTTCAAATCGCACTGCGATTTCGGATTCATAAATACCGGAAACACGATTGATTGCCGTAACGACAGCCGCCAGACCGGCGGCAACTGTGCCACCATGGAAACTCGTATATTCTCCCGTTGTCGCAACCGCTGTGCGATACGTGCGCAAGACACTGCCAACCGGCGTTCGCATCGCGCCTGGCAGAGGACTGGCATCCACGGGCTTGTGTTCATTCACCTGACAATTGAACGGCTTGGGGGCCGCAGAGCGGTAATTGGCTCGGAAGTAGACCTGGTACTCGTCCCCCACTGCCTGACCCTTACTGGTCTGGTAGGGATCAATATAAACCGTGCCCGACGGTGTCCGGATCATGCCGTGAAAACCAGCCGGTGTATGGTCAACCCGTGCCCAGGTGGCGGAACCGTCAACCGCTGCACCTGACCAGGTTCGAATCTCAGGGTAACGTTTTGCCAGATCCTTGTGCATCACCGGCGCGTCAGCCAGATCAAAGAGGTGAAAATGCCCGTCCGGCATCGGTAATGCGATGCGACCTTTGTTGCCAGCCAGACCACGATTAAACGCGCTCAGATCGAAGCGCATCGTGACGTATTGATCCGGTTGAATCAGCCGGTCCGCACGGGTTGCGATCTGGGTTTCATTTACCGCGGTCCATATGCCATCTGCAGACCTCTCGGCGGCGCCCGCTCCCGATGTCAGCGTTAACCCCAACACCCCTGCGACTGCTATCCATATGTTCTTCATACATCGTTTCCTGTAAACCCTGATCCAAACCACGTGACTCGCACGCCCGCGCTGTGCTGTCGCTTTACCCGTAATCACACCGGAATCCGGAAATCCCGGACGCTCACGCGGTGTGTGCATGAAAGGACAGTTAATAAAGACGCGATTATCCGATATCCGTTGCCTGTTGTATTTATTTATTCGGATGCGCGCTGTGCTGGCTAAAATACTACGCCATACACAAATAATAGGCAAAATCGATAGCTACTACAATTAACATAATAGTATAATTTTCGCGGCGCTCTGCCTTGCCATCCAGATCTCATGGCTTGCTGACCGGGTGACACTGCCGCCCGCCCGGATTATGACCTTGACAGGAACCAACCTTATGTCAGCGGACATCCATTCGCTCCTTGCTCCATTGCCACGTGTGTCACTCGCCACGCTACCTTCGCCAGTCAGGCTGTTGCCAAAGCTGAGTAACAGCCTGAAGGCAACGGTCTACCTGAAAAATGATGGACTGTGCAGCAGCGGCTACGCGGGCAATAAAGTCCGCAAACTTGAGTATCTGCTCGGCGCGGCGCAACAGAAACGCGCGCGGCACATCGTTACCCTGGGTGCCGTCGGATCCAATCACGCGGTTGCAACCAGCACCTATGCACAGCAACTCGGTATGTCATGCACCGTTTGCATGACCCATCAACCGCCGGCACCGATTGTTGCCGACAACCTCCGTCGCCACCTCCACCTGGGAACACGGCTGGAGCTATTCGATCGCTACGCCCACGCCGCTGCACGCGCGGCGGAACTTGACGGCGCTTCTGACAGTTATCTGGTTCCATTGGGCGGCTCGGCGCCATGTGCAATTCCGGGATTTATCCGCGCAGCGGCGGAACTTGCGGAGCAAATCGAGGCCGGGGATCTGCCCCTCCCGCAGCGCGTGTACGTGGCTTGCGGCACGATGGGCACAGCCGTCGGTCTGGTATTAGGCTTTGCCATTATGAGCTTACCCGTTCAGGTGGTGGCCGTGCGTGTTACCGATCGCGCCGTCGCCGCACCGGCCCTGATGCAACAGTTGTATAGGCAAAGTATTGACTACATTGAGAACGCCGGAGTGCCGTTGCCGGTCATCCGGTCCGCTAGTAGCGAACAGCTGTTGTTCTGTGAAGATTTTATTGGCACTGGCTACGGTGAACCAACAGGCGCTGCGCAGCAAGCCATCGGACTTGCCGCGACCGATCAATTGACGCTTGATACGACGTACACCGGCAAAGCGATGGCCGCCTTATGTGAGCATGCGCGCAAAGGACAGCTCGAACAGGGTGCAACATTGTTCTGGAACACGCTTAACGCTAACCCGACCGAAATGTCACCGCTTTGCGAAATCGACCGTCTGGGAGCAGAGTTTGCGCGTTATTTCGTGCAGGATTAATGCGCTTTTTCAGCGGTGACCGGTTTGTCTGGCGTTGCCTCGGTGTTGGCCCCGTCGGCATCTTTTTCGGGCACAGCGTTATCGATTTGTTGCCGGTCAATAAATTCCAGGCGACCGTGCTGAATGGGATCCTCGCACAACGACTGTGATCCTGCCGCCAGATGATTGTACACATCCCGGTATTTCTCCGTCATGTCCCGAAACAACTCCGAAGTTTCACCAAAATGGCTGGCCACTTTTTCACGATAATCATCAAACTCTTCACGCAACTGATCGACACTCTTGCCGCCCGCTTTGCGGCGATCCAGCATCATCATGACTCCGATTCCGATGAAAAAACCGGCGATCGCAGCCAATGCGGCGACCACCAGAGGACTTTGAGAACTCAGAAATTCCATGGGCTGTTCCTGTGATTAAACTACCCATAGTTTAACGCAAAATGGTGCAGCGCATCGTAAAATTTTATCCGGAACCTGACCCGGCGAAAGTGGCGCCGGGACGACCTTTACTGCAGAGCCGGCATCACGCCGCTGGGGCCTGGTGGCTGCAGGAAATAATCACGGATTGTTGCCAGCTCGCTGAAATTCACCATGCCATCACCATCGAGATCGACATCGGGATCAGGAACCGCCAACTCGAAATTTGCCGCAAAGATTGCAACATCCAGGAAGTTTGTCACCCCGTCCTGGTTAAAATCGGTGTCGCACACGTTACCAAAACCGTCGTCGTTCGTGTCTCTTTGATCGGCGTTGGCAAGTAACAGGCAGTTATCCAGACCGTCCACAACCTCATCGCCATCCTGATCACTGTCCGCACCGATGATCTCAAATGTCGCTATCACTCCACCGTGATCGGATGGCCACAAGCCGGAGGGCGTGCGCATGGAAGGGTCCTGCCCGACTACGGTCGCTTCAACATTTTCCAGCACCGTCGTCGCGCCGAAGCGCGCCCAGACCAGGTCTATTCTTGAAGAAAACGTCGTCGCAGGATCCAGCAATGTCTCGTCATGGCAACAGGTGTAACCGGGATCGGTATCATCTATGCTGCGCACCGTCCAAAGGTCAACAAAACCGGCGTTCTGAATCAGATCATAGGCCTCGTTCGGTGGGCTTAACGGTGACGAATTGAAGTCGCCTAACATCACAATCGGCAGGTGCTCATCCGCCAGGTCCGAGATTAATTCCTCTGCCTGCAATGCCTGAATGGTCCCCTGACTGCCAACTTCCAGATGCGTGTTAACGATGTGATAAGGAATGCCGCCAACCACCACGTCGAGGCGGGTATAGCCACGATTGAAATTGATGAGCGCGCCCGACAGGTCAATGATGACATTATCAGCATAATTTGCGCTTTGAATATCGCCAAAAGGCACATCATCACGGACCAGAATAACATCCTGGTCCGTTAAGCGGATGTCGTCCAGGACAGGTCCGATTAATGGCAACTCGATGTCGGCATTTTCAACAATAACAGCAGCAGTGTAATCAAGCCCCCGGGCATTCAGTGCAGCGAGTAAAATTTGCAGATAGTCACTTTCGACATCCGTGGCAGCAACTGGATTTCCGCTGAGCACATCGCCCGGAGACTGACGGCGTATCAGCGACACTTCCTGCAACCCGATCACATGTGGCTGATGCAGCAATACTTCGTCTGCAAGCACCTCAGCACGGGCGGTAAAATCTGTGTCCTGTACGGTCTGATAGACTGCCGCAACTTCAAGCAATATCGCCACGGGATCGGTCAGGGTGACGACCCGAAAAATATCGGCACCGACGTATATATTACGCGTCATCACCCGCAATGGTTCAGTAACGCCGCGGTCCACAGCTGACCCGCCCATGGCCTGCTCTTGTAAACCCTGCTGCGTTCCGACCGCAAACTCCGCTGCCTTCAGGCCGGCAATGCCCGGCATCGCAAAACAGATGATCAATACCGTCAGTAAATTCCTGGCTCTAATCTGCCTCATGTCATCTCCCCTTTATAAGCAAGGCTGCCGGGCAACTCTCGGGTTGCACTCCCCGTCAGCATAGCTCAGCGGTCAGAATAGCTCTACAAAGACAGGAATATGTAAAATTGGTTTGCGATCAGTCGACGGCCCGCCATAAATACCAGCAAGCGATGGTTCGATAGGGGGCCCAGCGGCGCGCTATATCATTAAATCTCCGTACACCGGGTTTTTTGCGCAATCCATAAAGTTCTACCATCGCTCGCTGCAGACCAACGTCTGCCGGTGATGCCACGTCCGGTCGTCGTAACGCAAACATCAGGAACATTTCTGCCGTCCACGGGCCGATCCCGCGCAGTTGAATCAGACGTGCGATGACTTCTTGGTCCGGCCGCTGTGCCAATGAGCGAAAATTCAGCCGGCCGGAGCGATATTCCGCTGCCAGATCAAGTAAAAAAAGGGCCTTGTTGTTGGACAACCCCGCAGCGCGTAGTTGCGACTGGCTCAGGCGGGAAATGGCGTCCGCATGCATTGTCGCACTGTCCGTCAATTGCAGCACACGACATCCGATCGTGTTGGCCGCTTTGGTGGAAAGCTGTTGCGACACGATTGACCATGCCAGGGTATTAAAATAATCTGCGCGGCCCCGGCCCAGCGGACAGGGCCCGTGTGCGTTAATCAGTTCACCCAAAATGGTGTCTTTGGACTGCAGATAAGTTTCAGCCTGTGCGACCAGGGCTTCATTCATCCGCCGGCTCATGTCACCACAAACGGATTAGTCAGAAGCTCGCCAAAGGTGAACTCCCCCACATCACAGACAGATACCCGGGTGGCAGGCTCGGCAAATTCCGCAAGAAACTGCAGGCAGGCCCCGCACGGAACAAAGCGCTCCACGTCTGCACCATCATCGTGAATGGCAACAGACAGCGCTGCGATACTTGTAGCGCCCGCCGCTACCGCCGTTGCAATCGCAACGCGCTCGGCACACAGCGTCAATCCGTAGCTGGCGTTTTCAATGTTGCACCCGGTAAACACCCTGCCGGCCTCATCGGCGACCGCCGCTCCCACCCGGATGCCCGAATACGGACTGTAGGCACGCTGCGCCGCATTTTTGGCCAGACGATCCAGCTTTTCGATCACGGCACTCTCCTTCCGATAATCCTATTCACCAGCGAAAATGTTAACCTGTGGCATCCACAACCAATGAGTTATCTGATGTCCGAATCTGATACTGACAAGCTGGACGCTTACGCACAAAAACTGTCACAGCATGCAGATTACCGCGTGGTGCGCCGCTATCGAAAACCCGAGCTTTATTCGGCGCCACCTGAAGATCGCAGCAAAGTAAAAACGGGTATCTACCTGGATGTCGAGACTACCGGGCTGGATTACCAAAGCGATCATATCATTGAACTGGCTATGGTGAAGTTCGAGTTCTCCAGTGACGGGCAGCTTTACCGGCTCGGCCCGGAATTTGATGAATTGAATGATCCCGGGGTACCGATTCCCCCGGAAATAACCCGGATTACCGGCATCACCGATGAGATGGTCGCCGGTAAAGTCATAGAGCCAGGACGCGTCTATGAATTTATTGACGAAGCAGCGATTATTATCGCTCACAATGCCGGTTTTGATCGCAAATTTGTCGAAGCCAGTTATGCCGGATTTGCCGACAAGGCCTGGGCCTGTTCCGCCCGGCAGGTACCGTGGCGCGAAGCCGGTTTTGAAAGTGCAAAGCTTGAATACCTGGCCTACCGTCAGGGCTTTTTCTATGACGGTCACAGAGCGGCCAACGACTGTCTTGCCGGGATTCATGTCCTTAGCGTTACACTCGAATCTCTGGAGAAAACCGCCTTCGCGGAATTACTGGAACGGGCCCGCGCAAAAGACTATCGCCTGTGGGCAACCAACAGCCCGTTCGAAAGCAAGGACCTTTTGAAAGCCCGCGGTTATCGTTGGAACAACGGCGATGACGGCCGGCCCAAATCGTGGTTCAAAGACATACCCGGTGATGAATTGGACGATGAGCGTGCGTTTCTTGCTGACAAAGTATATGGGGAAGCCCGCACACTACCGATGGAACCTGTCAATGCATTCAATCGTTTTTCTGCGAGAATCTAGCCCGTTTTTCAGGGCTTCAAGCTGTTAAACTGTGCGTCGATTTATTGCGCCTGAGGATGCCCTATGAGTGGCCAAAACACCCGGATATCGCCGGTCGGAAGTCTCGAAGTCCTGTCACAGATCGAGGCCAGCAACCTGACCGACCGCTCGGATCGTGGACTCCATGAACTGTTCCGGCGTTGCTGTCTTGCCGTGCTCAACAGTGGCGAGAACATCGATGATGCCCGCGCCATGCTCGCAGAGCATGAGGATTTTGATATCGAACTCGTGCAACAGGAACGCGGCCTCAAACTCCATCTGAAAAACGCACCGCATTCCGCATTTGTTGACGGCGTAATGATCAAGGGTATGCAGGAAAACCTGTTTGCCGTGTTGCGTGACATTGTCTATGTCAACCATGAAATTATGACGTCCACCAGATTTGACCTGGAAAAGCCCGAGGACATCACCAATGCAGTCTTCCATATTCTGCGTCACGCCGGCACGTTGACGCCGCTAAAAAAACTCGATCTGGTTGTTTGCTGGGGCGGTCACTCGATCAGCCGTGAAGAGTATGACTACACCAAACTGGTCGGTTATCAACTGGGTTTACGTGGTTTGAACGTCATTACCGGATGTGGTCCCGGCGCAATGAAAGGCCCGATGAAAGGGGCCACCATCGGTCACGCCAAGCAGAGGATCTCGGCCGGACGTTATATTGGAATAACCGAGCCAGGTATTATCGCAGCAGAAGCGCCCAACCCGATCGTCAATGACCTCGTGATCATGCCGGACATAGAAAAACGTCTCGAAGCATTTGTGCGCACCGGCCACGGGATTACGGTCTTCCCCGGTGGTGCCGGCACCGCAGAAGAAATACTCTATCTGCTGGGAATCCGTCTGCACCCTGACAACAAGGATATCCCTCTTCCATTTATCTGGACCGGACCAAAAAGCTCGGCAGATTACTTTCGCCAGCTCGATGAGTTTGTGAGTCAAACGCTGGGCCCTGCCGCACAGCAACTTTATACGATTATCATTGACGATCCGGCACGGGTCGCTACGGAACTGAAAAAAGGATTTACCAGGGTTCGTGAATTTCGCAAGGAATGTAACGATGCCTATTATTTCAACTGGAAACTGACCATCGATGCCAATTTTCAACAACCGTTTAATCCCACTCATGAGAACATGGCAAAACTGAATATTTCCACGGACCAGGAACAGCATCGTCTGGCCGCCAACCTCCGGCGGGTTTTTTCCGGAATTGTTGCTGGCAATGTCAAAGAGCAGGGGGTGCGCTCAATCGAAGAACATGGCCCGTTTGAAATCAGTGGTGAGCAGCGCATCATGACTTTGCTCGATGAACTGCTGGCGTCGTTCGCCGCCGCAGGGCGCATGAAGCTCCACGGAAAATACACACCCTGCTATCGTCTGGCGAAATAACAGCTGGTGTAAAAAAGGCATCCTGAAAAGAATGCCTTTTGACTGCAGCTGCGTTATTGGGAGAACGCGCGTTTTATAAATGCACATCCGCGACGCGACGCAAACCTAAAGGTGCAGGCGAATCCGCCTTTTTGTCGACGGTCCCATCGTGCTGGATCGCCAGTTTCAGAAACGGGATAGCTTCCTGGGGCAGCCCTTGAGCAAGTCGCACGCGTCCGAGGCGTCGCAATAATTCAGGATGGTACGGATGTTTCTCCAGGTTGCGTTCGAGTACGCTGGACGCGCTGTCCAGCATGTCCCAGGCCAGGAGGCGATCTGAAATAGTTAAAGCTCGGTCTAAATCACTCACGGCGTTCACCTGTTACGATCGTTATGTTAATGCTAAGTTTGCACGAACAACTGCATTTTTTAAGTGAGGTAGTTCACATAAGCAATTGCAGAATATACTGATTTTTGTGACTTGGCTAACAAATTTCGGTAAAAATAGTCACAAAACAGAAAAAAGGGCTCAATCAGCCCTTTGCAACGTCCGATGGGCCTGACGATCGCAATACAAAACAGTGTCAGCTCCCACCCTGCCCTCTCCAGGAAAAAGGTGAGGTAACGGCCTCCCCTGGTGGACCGCACCGAAGTATAGGTGACCCTCCCCGCTCCCACCGGGGAGCGCGCCAGGTGGAAGGGCAAATCCCGGCACGGGCCGGGAGAATCTGTTGAATGATCCCTACCTGTCATTCACAGGTAATCGCGACTATCCTAGCCGGATGAAGATGCACACTCTTTGCCTGTGGATTTATGAGTAACACCGGGTCGTTGCGGCGCGGCTGGGATTTCTGGATCGACCGCGGCGGTACCTTTACCGATATCATTGCGGTACCCCCGGATGGCCCCGCGCAAGAACTGAAACTATTATCGCGAAGCACTGCGTACAAAGATGCTGCGATCGAAGGTATTCGCCGTGCGCTGCAACTCCCCGAAGGTCAACCGATTAATACGGATGTTATTGCACAGGTACGCATGGGCACAACGGTCGCCACCAATGCACTGCTTGAACGGCGCGGTGCACCCACGGTACTGGTGACGACACGAGGGTTTACCGATGCGCTTGAGATCGCATACCAGGCGCGTCCCCGGATATTTGCTCTGCGCATCGATAAACCACCCAATTTATATGCTCAGGTCATCGCAGCAACCGAGCGGCTTGGCGCCGATGGCACCGTCATCACGCCTCTTGACGAAGAACAACTACAACGTGATCTGGCGGCGATAAAAGACACCGGTGTGACGTCCGTAGCAATTGCCTTTGTTCATGCCACCGTCAACGCCGCCCATGAAAGGCATGCCGCGCGCATCGCCACAGAGCTGGGCTTTGGTCAGGTATCGGTATCAAGCGATATCGATCCGGCCATAAAATTTGTCAGCCGCGGACATACCGCGGTGGCCGATGCCTATCTGTCACCGGTACTCACAGCTTCGACGAACGCACTCAATCGCCGTATACAGCTCGCCGAACAGAACAAACTCTTGTACATGCAAAGCAGCGGCGGTCTGACAACCGCGCAATCATTTCGTGGCCAAAACGCAGTGCTGTCGGGTCCGGCCGGTGGCGTCGTCGGTCTCGTGCAGATGGCAAAAGCCAGTGGCATTGACCGGATCATCGGTTTTGATATGGGTGGCACTTCCACCGATGTTTCTCTGTACGCCGGCGACTATCAGCGCTCGGGTGAAACCGTCATCAGTGGTGTCTATTTGCGCTCACCGGCACTGCGCATCCATACGATCGCAGCGGGTGGAGGATCACAGCTGTGGTTTCGCGACGATCGATTTCAGGTCGGTCCCGAATCCGCTGGCGCAGAACCCGGTCCTGCTTGTTACGGACACGCCGGGCCAGCGACCATTACGGATGCGAATGTCGTGTTGGGCCGTTTGCGGCCTGAATACTTTCCGCGCTGCTTTGGCCGCGGCGATGAACCGCTTGCGACCGCTGCCAGCGAGCTGGCACTTCAGCGGGTGATCAAAGCAAGTGATGACACTGACGTGCGCACCAGCCTGGCGCGCGCAGCGCACGGATTCTTTACTGTGGCGGTCAACAAAATGGCGGCAGCAATACGCAAAATCACTACCCAAAACGGTGTCGACCCCGCGACGTTTACCCTGGCCTGTTTTGGTGGTGCCGGCGGACAACACGCCTGTGCGGTTGCCGATGAATTGAACGTGACATCGATACTGGTGCCACCGCAGGCATCGACATTATCAGCACTTGGCATCGGCATGGCGCCACTCACCTGCTACCGGCAGGACAATCTGCGCACGCCGCTGCAAGAGTTATCACATCCAGAGCTCGAAAAACTGTATCACCGGCTGGAGCAGCAATGTGCCAGGGAATTATCCGGACAGGGGCTGGTGCCTCGTGCCATCGGGTTTCAGAGAACCGCGTTGTTACGAACCAGCGGCAGTGATCAGACCATTGAGGTGCACGCGCGCGCACCCAAGCGCATGCACGCCGATTTCAAAACACTTTATCAGCAACGCTTTGGTTACTGGGACGAACGGGCGGCGATCGTAGTAGAGACTATTGCGGTGATCGCCACTGGCGCACAGGGCCGGCCGCCACAATCATTTTTACGCTCAGCCACTGGCGCAGAAAACCTGGGTGTGCATGATGTCTGGTTTCACAACCGCTGGCGGCCCACCGATTTTTACTCGCGCGCCGCGTTGTCCAACGACACTGTCGTGCGTGGCCCGGGGGTCATCGTCGATGAACACACCACGGTCATTGTCGATCCTGGCTGGCAGGGATCGATTAATACAACAGGCGCCCTGGTACTCAACAAGATTACACCACAAGGCAGTAGTGCCCGGCGCTACACTACCGCGCTTGATCCGGTACAACTTGAACTGTTCTCCGCCCTGTATATGCATATTGCGGAGCAAATGGGCAGCACACTGCAACGTACCGCACATTCGGTGAACATAAAGGAACGGCTGGATTTTTCATGCGCGATTTTTAACGCCCGGGGTGAGTTACTGGCCAATGCGCCGCATATGCCGGTGCATCTTGGCTCGATGGGCGACAGCGTCCGCGCCGTCATTCGCGGTGCCGGGTCTGTACAAGAAGGCGACACCTGGATTCTCAACACGCCTTACAACGGCGGTACACACCTGCCGGATATCACGGCGGTTTCACCGGTCTTTGTCGGCGCAGACACGCCACTGTTTTTTGTCGCCGCACGGGGTCACCATGCCGATATCGGGGGACTCTCACCAGGGTCGATGCCGGCATTGAGTCAAACGATCCATGACGAGGGTGTCCTGATCGATAATTTTCTGCTGGTTCGGGATGGCAATCTGCGTGACAAGGAACTATTCAAACTGCTCGCCGACAACCCGTATCCGGCACGTAACCCGCAGCAAAACCTCGCCGATCTCAAAGCGCAGGTTGCCGCAAATATGCTTGGGGTCCGTGAGTTGTCGAGCGCCTGCGCGAGGTACGGCGAAGGGGTCCTCACCGCGTATGCAGATCACGTGCTGGATAATGGTGAACGTGTGACAAAAGCCGTCCTGAAGCGGCTTGGCAGCGGATCCAGGTCCACTACAATGGACAATGGACTTGTCATCCAGGTGAGCATCAACGTCAATCAAAAGACTCAAACTGCCTGTGTCGACTTTAGCGGTACATCAGCTCAAAGTCAGGATAACTACAATGCACCTGCATCGGTCTGTCGCGCTGCCGTAATGTATGTGTTCCGGTGTCTCGCCGAACGGGACATCCCAATCAATGACGGCTGCATGCGCCCGCTAAACATTTGTATTCCCAAGGACAGTTTGCTTTCTCCCCGTTACCCGGCCGCTGTCGCCGCAGGTAATGTTGAAACATCGCAATGTCTGACCGACACGCTGCTCGCAGCGCTTGGCCGGCTCGCGGCGTGCCAGGGGACAATGAATAACCTGACGTTTGGCACCTCTGACTACCAGTATTATGAAACGGTTTGCGGCGGTTCCGGGGCCGGACCGGACCACCACGGCACCAGCGCCGTGCAAACTCATATGACCAACTCGTCATTGACGGATGTCGAAATACTGGAGACGCGCTTTCCCGTGCGCTTGCGCGAATTCGCCATTCGGCACAACAGCGGCGGGCAGGGGCGATACCAGGGCGGTGACGGTGTCGTGCGCAGCATCGAGTTTCTGGAAGCAATGGAAGGTGCAATACTGTCTGGCAACCGCCTTCACGGTCCATCCGGGCTGGCCGGTGGCAGTCCAGGTGCGTGCGGGCATACCACCCTGACGCGCGCCAACGGTCAGCGCCAAAATCTGTCTTACGCCGCCAGCTTTACTGTGTCGCCGGGTGACGTATTGACCATCTCCACGCCGGGTGGCGGTGGCTTCTATCAACGGTAGAGGGGAGGTACCCTCCACCGAGCGGGAATTTACCCGCGTGATTTCAGCGACGTGACATCGCGCGGCGCGGAACCGGTATATAACTGCCGGGGACGGCCAATGCGCATTTTACCGGAAACCATCTCCTGCCAATGAGCAATCCAGCCCACTGCCCGACCGATGGTAAACATCACGGTGAACATTTCGAGAGGAATCCCCAGAGCCTGGTAGATAATGCCGGAATAAAAATCAACGTTCGGATAGAGTTTGCGTGACACAAAATACTCGTCCTTAAGTGCGATTTCCTCCAACCTCATCGCCAGTTCCATGCGCGGATCATCGCCATATTTCGCCAGCACTTCATGCGCAATTTTCTTGATGATTGTGGCGCGTGGATCGAAGTTTTTGTACACGCGGTGACCAAAGCCCATCAACCGGAATGTGTCGTTTTTATCTTTTGCCTTGGCAATAAATTTATCGATATTTTTGACGGTGCCAATCTCGTCGAGCATTCGCAATACCGCTTCGTTAGCGCCCCCGTGCGCCGGACCCCACAAACAGGCGGTGCCTGCGGCGATCGCGCCAAACGGATTCGTGCCGGACGAACCAGCAAGCCGCACGGTCGATGTTGACGCATTTTGTTCGTGATCAGCATGCAGAACAAACAGAACGTCCAGCGCTTTTTCAGCCACCGGATCCACTTCGTAATGTTCCGCAGGAACTGCATACATCATATGCAGCAGGTTGCCGGTGTAGCTCAGGTCATTGCGTGGATACATATACGGCTGGCCAATCGAACGCTTGTAAGCCGCAGCCGCTATCGTCGGCATTTTTGCAATAATGCGTTTTGCCGTCACTGTTCTTTGCAACGGATCATTGATATCCAGTGAGTCGTGATAAAATGCCGACAGCGATCCCACCACCCCGGTCATCATGGCCATCGGATGCGCGTCGTAATGAAACCCCTCAAAGAAGCGCCGCAACCCTTCATTAATCATCGTGTGCGTGCGAATGTCGTTGTCGAACGCCAACTTTTCATCGGCAGTCGGTAACTCGCCGTTTAACAGCAGATAACAAACCTCCAGGTAGTCACACTTTTCAGCCAGTTGTTCGATCGGATAGCCACGATACATCAACTCGCCTTTAGCGCCGTCCAGATAAGTGATTTTGCTCTCACAACTGGCCGTCGCGACAAACCCGGGGTCCAGCGTAAAATGACCAAAATCCCGGTTTAGTCTGGCAATATCAATAACCGGAGTGCCTGCTGTACCTTGCCGGGTGGGTAATTCGACGCTGGCGCCCGTTTTATTATGGGTGAGAGTGACGCTGGAATCTGTCATAGAGCCATCCTTTGTGTGGATATTTTTGATGATTTTGGCCGCGGCATTACGCCGATCACCGATCAATACCGGCCCGCCAGAATAAACGTTTTCTCGCTTAAAATCAGTTGACCGCAGGCCAAAGCCATTGTCCGGCACACCAAACCCGCCGCATACCGCTGTTTTTCATACAATATTTGAAAAACCCGAAATTCACAATAAGGGATTTCAACGAACCGGCAGCAAATCGGGCAAGGATTCACGGCGATGCTTCTGCGCAAGGAAGTGACCTGGACCCGAAGTGGTGCACGCCAGGTCTTGCGGCCGGACAAAGCAATGCACGAACGATGCACCAAAACACTGCCACCCCGCCCGGGGTGCCGCCCGGATATTCTGTACCGGAGCCTTCAGCGGCCTGCGGCCACATGTTTGGTAATGCGTCTTTCGGGAACCACTCAGCGGGCACAGACCTTGTGCGCAGAGGCGGACCCGTTGACAACAACGCGTCTGCTTATGGTGGCGGTAAACGGGCACCAGGTTCGGAACCTGTCTTTAGGGGTACGAGCCGTATCACCGGGGCGGTGAAACGAGAGGGTTGTGGCGGTGTGGTGGAGTCGTCCGTCCCGACAAACGCGCTGATGCCACAACTGGTGTCAGAGCGCTACAACTTCCTTGTCAAAAGCGCCCCAGACCACGATTCCGTCATCGGTTGAAATAAGTCCATCCGACGTCAACATCTTCAACACGCGAGAAACCATTTCGCGCGAACAACCGACGATGCGCGCTATCTGCGGTTGCGTGTATTTAAGCCGGCGGCCACCCGGCACAATGACCGCTTCGGGCTCTTCTGCCAGTTCCATCAGCACCTGAGCGACACGGCCGGATACGCCAAGAAAAGCCAACCCGCCAATCCGGGAGTTGGTACGCGCCAGGCGGGTCGCCAATTGGGTTGCCAGTTCGAACATCAACCCGGGATTATCTGTCGCGAAGTCGCGAAACTGCTCGTAGCGCACTTCTGCTACGAGGCAGTCATTGCGCGCCCGCACCCATGCACTTCTGTCATGACTAGGGTTAAAAAAGCCCATCTCGCCGAACAGATGCCCCTCATTGAGAAACGCCAGCACCAGTTCTTTACCGTTCTCTGTCTCGATAACCACTTCTACCGAGCCCTCGACCAGATAATGGATCGTTTGCGGTATTTCGCCGGCGGCAATAACCGTCTGACCAGTTTTGAAATTGCGCAAGCGCGCAGTTTCGAGGAAGCGTTCCATTTCGGCGTTTTCCAGCCGTTGTTTTGTTGGACTTTGCATCGCGTTCGTTACATCCGGGTGACTTGCCGTTAATGAAGTTGGGAAAATTGGATAATGTGCAAATCCTGCACATCGACGTCAAAATTTTGCGCCAGCATGCGACGCGCATCATCACTGCCAAAACTGGTGTTCTCTTCGGCATCGAGATGCACGACACCGGTGAATTCACCGAAGCCGTTACCATCGAATTCTGTCAGCACAAAGTGTGTGTAATACTTGCAATCCATACACAGGATTTTACTCAGCAAACCTGCACATACCGTGAGCAGTTCCGCACTTTTTTGCTTGTCATAATCGTGCAAAATTTATTCAGCTTTGTAACGGAGCAAGTTATGTCTACTCTTGTTCTTCTAACAGCACAACCGCTACCCGGAACTGCATCGCGTCGCGTTGCTTTGCATCCACAGCGTCTTTGCGAAACTGGCGCAGTACTGCTGCAGCTGCAGACGAATCCTGAGTATCCGTGCTATCAGGACATCAGCTCACCTATGCAGGAGGATGCCTGCACACCACCCGGGAAGCCTTATGTTGAACAGCGCTTAATCGCGCCACCCGATCGCATGTTCCGCGCCCCCTTTTGTGTTGGGCAAGGGTTTGCTTTAACGGTTTTTACGCACCCTGCTATATTGAGCACCTGTTTGTTCTGTGACGCGATGGTGTAATCTGAGTGCCGTGAAGAAATTCAATAACAAAAACATCTTGTGCGTACGCCGTTTCACCGATCGATTCCGGCACGGCGATGAGACAACCATTGACGGGTGTTTTGTGCAGCGGCTTGTGCTCCTGGGCAGCCTGTTACTGGTAACGGCTGCCTCAATAGCAGACGAGGCGGACGCGATGCCTCCGCTGAACATGGGTAATCGCTCCCCTTTTGTCGCTGTATTTATTGCCCCACAATTGATTGCCATTCCCCCTCATACCAGCGGGCATCAGTGGGGTATCAGTCTGGATGGCGCAAGTCACTCGCTGATAGAAACACAGGCGAATCAGAATCTCGCACTGGATGGCGAAACC